>JAJCYK010000404.1 GCA_029262935.1 Cytophagales bacterium
ATTATTTACCGACAGAAATTGGCGGATCGTACATTATTTTATCTAGTTTCTGGATTAGTGTTAGTGTTCATTACACTGGCCATTCCTATTCAACTTGATGGAAACTGGGTAACGTTAATATGGGCAGCAGAAGCGGCATTGCTTTTTTGGATTGGCCGTAGTAAGAATGCCCCGATTTATGAAAAACTATCGTATGTGCTTATGGGCCTTGCATTTATAAGCGTAGCGGACGATTGGAGCCGTCTGTACGATAGATATTATCCGGAGGACCCATCTACATGGTTACGACCATTTTTCAATATTAATCTATTAAGTTCATTACTAGTAACAGCAGCTTATGGATTCATCAATTGGGCGAATATGAAATGGAAACCAATCAGAATCTCAAATAGCAGGCGAGAACTGATCAAGTTACTTATTCCCGCCCTGTTGTTGGTGACACTATTCTTTTCCTTTTACCTGGAGATAGCAAATTATTGGAGTCAACTTTTCCAAGACTCTGCCTTGAGTCTTACAGCTGAGACAGGTTATCAGTATCAAAACAACTACGATCTGCTGCGATTTAAATCAGTATGGTTGATCAACTATTCAATCCTGTTTTTCACCATACTCTCATTTGCAAACATCAAACGATTACGAAGCCGTACCCTCGGATATATCAATCTGGCTGTGAACTTGATTTTGGTTGCTGGTTTCTTGAATGACTTGTACACCTTGGGTGAACTCCGAGACAGTTATATGGATCAAGATTTACAAGCCTTTTATGAAATCGGGATCGGTAACATCTTGATAAGATACATTTCTTACGGATTTTTAACGGCCCTTTTATATGCCATCTATCAGTATATAAAAAGGCAAGATTTAATTTTACAGAATTTGAAAGTTGCTTTTGACATACTATTGTATGGCTGTATTATATGGGTGGCTAGTGCTGAGTTAATTCACTGGATGGAGTTAGCTCAGTCTACTCAATCGTACAAATTAGGCCTGAGTATATTGTGGGGTAGTTATTCGTTGTTTTTAGTAGCCTTGGGAATTTGGAAAAAGAAGCAACACTTGCGTTTTGGGGCTATTGGATTATTCAGTTTTACCTTGATCAAGTTGTTTTTTTACGATATTATCCATTTGGATACGATCGCAAAGACCATTGTATTTTTGTCCTTAGGCGTATTGTTGTTGATTATCTCATTCCTGTATAATAAATACAAACATATTATCAAATGAGGATCTATTATTCATTATTGGTTTTGATGCTTTGTTCTACTACCCTCAGTGGTCAGTGGAATGGATACAACTATCGACTGCCTATTAATAACGTTGAGGATCAATGGCATCGTATTGATTTGCCTTTAGCCTTATTTGCACATAGCCAGGACAACTTGTCGGACGTGAGGATCTATGGATTGACTGCCTCTTCAGATACCCTAGAAATCCCGTATATACTACAAGAGGCCATTGATGTGATTGTAGAAAAAGAGGTGCCCTTTTCTATTATCAATGAGTCATTCAATGAAAGCGGGTTTTATTTTACTTTTCAATTGGATGAATTACAAGACATTAATCAAATGCAGCTAACCTTTCAGGAAAATAACTTCGACTGGTTGGTACAGTTGCAAGCAAGTCATGATCAACAGCAGTGGTATACTCTTTTAGAGGATTATAGAATTTTGAGTATTAAAAATGAATGGACGGACTATAAATTTAACCAATTATCATTTCCTAATGCCCAGTACAAGTTTTACAGATTAAGAATACCTAGTGAAGAAGCGCCCGGTTTGTTGAAAGCGGCCGTGTATCATAGGCAGTTAAAGGCTGGCAGTTATTTGAACTTCCCCATAAAAGATTACCAACAAAGCCATTTAATTAAAGAAAAGGTGACCCATGTTGATTTTGAGTTAAATGACGTCACACCAGTAAGCCGATTAAGCCTACAAATAATGGATCAAGTGGATTTCTATCGCTCATTTACTTTACAATATGTCGTTGATAGTGCGGAAACTGATCACGGTTGGCAAAGACAGTATAAAACTCTGACACGTGGAACTTTAAATAGCCTAGAACAGCAAAGGTATCTATTCGACAAAGTAGTCGCCCGGCAATTTAGGATCGTGATTAACAATCAGGACAATCAACCTCTCCATTTAGGTCGTATAGAATTATCAGGGGCCAAGCACTTTTTAACTGCTAGATTTAGACAGGCAGACTTATATTATTTGGTCTTTGGGAATGAAGAGAGTAGGGTACCTCAATACGACATTGTTAGATTTCAAAGTACCATTCCCCAACAAATAAGTTCACTGGAATTGGGATCGTTGGAACAATTGAACCCTGAAGGCATGACAAAAAAACAGCTTTTTACAAATAAAATTTGGCTTTGGGCTATTATGATTGCCATAATAGGGTTATTAGGCTGGTCTTCAGTTAGAATGCTGCGAAGTTAAAACCAATTTAGGAGGTTATTTCCAGTAAATTCCCTTCGGGATCCAACACCATGCTTTCATAGAATCCATCACCAGTAGTTCTTGGTTCACCTGCCACAGTAAACCCCGCGCCCCTCAATTGCTCTGTAAGCTCGTTAACCTGTGGTTTGCTTCCTACGGATATGGCAAAGTGGGCCATGCCTTCGGACATACCACGGCCCTCTTCAACAGGGTGGGCTAGGGGACTTTGCATGATTTCCAACTGACAACCATTCTCTTCAAACGATAAAAAATACGACTTAAACTTCTTTTTGGGATTAAAGTAAAGTTCATTCGCTTGCGCATGAAAGTATTTTGTATAAAACGCTTTCATGACCTCCAGGTCTGCTACCCACAAAGCCAGATGTGCTATTTTCATTTAAGAATGTTTTATTTCCAGTTAGGCTAAAATACTCAAATAGATTGAATACTACTGAATGGGCCAATTGAATTTCGGCAATGATCTATCGGTCAACCATTAAGTGTTGTATGACCCAATACTTCTTAAATGATTATAAAAAATCAATAAATTGCTTTCACTAATGACTTGAGTTTATGCATAAACTAAGAATAAGTAGTTTGATCGTGCTTGTTTCGGGTTTGTTTTTTGCTTGTAATCCCCTAGGTAAGCCGGTGGACCCAGAGCTTTCAGATAACTACTATTTTACTAAGGATCAATCCGGAGTAATCTTCAGCCCCATGGGAAATTGGTTTGAATTAGGTAAGACTGCTATGAATATAGATGCGTCTAGTTTTGAAGTTCTAGGAGCGTACTTTGCAAAAGACAAGGACCACGTTTATTACCAATCAAAACCTATTCAAGTTGATATAGGCTCTTTTCGAGTAATTAATGAACCCTGGATGTGGCACATAGGTTTAGACAAGGACCATGTATATTCCTTTGATTCATACAACGAACCTAAGGTAATTTTGAATGCAGATCCCCATAGCTATTCTAAGAGCGATTTTGATTGGGCCGAAGATCAAAATAATCATTTTTATCGGGATCAAATTGTAGCAGTTGATCACGAAACTTTTAAAATTGTCAATGATTTCTTTGCCGTAGATAGTATCCAGGGGTATTGTTATGCGGAAGACAGGTTTGAAAGCTTCTCGGCCAATGTTAACCACTTTAAAAGATTGGACGACTATTATGCCCACGACGATCAACATATCTTTTACTATGCCTGGTATGTGCGCAAAGAACCTGTATTTTCATTGAAGTCGCTACCCTATGATGCGTTCTCACAGGTGAGGGTACTAGATGAAAATCATCTAAGAATAGCGCAAAAGATTTACTGTCAAGGATTTCTCATAGAGGAGGCGGAAGCAAATACTTTTGAACTGGTAGGCGGGATGTATGCTAAGGATGTAGATCATGTGTTCTATTGGGGGCAAAACATACCTGGAGCTGACGCGACTAGTTTTCAATTTGATGAAGCCAATTATTCTTTTAAAGACAAGAATCATACTTACGATCAGGGGAGGCCTACTCAATAGAATACCATTAAACGCTTATTTGCTTAACTTGAGAGACAAACTTGAACCGATATCATGAACCGTTATTTTCGCCTACTCATTTTTCTTGTTTCATTTATTTTGTGTTATGCATGTTCACTTGAGAATAAACAAGAGCTAAATACGAAAGAAGCTGCCTTGGAAGTTCCTGCATTGCCAAGCTTAGAGGGGAAGAAAATACTGATGGTATATGGGGGTTGGCCAGGCCATAAACCAAAAGAATTTACGGATAAAATAAGTAGGTTATTAGCGGACCAAGGAGCTGATATAATTTTATCAGATACTGTGGGGATCTATTCAGATTCCATGTTGCTGGCATCTATGGACTTGATCATTCAATCCATAACTATGGATCAAATCAGCGGAGCCCAAATGAAAGGATTGGTCACCGCTGTAAAAAATGGCGTCGGGTTTGCCGGGGCTCATGGAGGTTTCGGTGATGCTTTCAGAGAGAACACGGAATATCAATACATGACAGGAGCTCAATTTGTAGCTCACCCAGGAGGGCAAGTGGAATTTCTGGTAAATGTTAAAAACGAAGAACACCCCATTATTAACGGCATCAAGGACTTCGATATTAAGACGGAACAATACTATTTACATGTTGATCCCAATGTAAA
>JAJCYK010000405.1 GCA_029262935.1 Cytophagales bacterium
TGTTATCATCGGCTCCGGATTTGCCGGTTTAGCGGCAGCTTGTTGCCTGGCCAAGTCTGGGTTTGAAGTAACCGTTTTAGAGAAAAATGAATCTCCAGGGGGGCGGGCTCGTAAGTTTCAAGCTGATGGGTATACCTTTGATATGGGCCCCAGTTGGTACTGGATGCCAGACGTGTTTGAGGACTTTTTTCGCATTTTCGATACCACAGTTTCCAAATACTATCAGCTGGACCGGCTTGACCCTTCCTACCAGATGATCTTCAGCGATCAAGATAAAATTTTAGTACCAGCGGGTTTCGATGATTTGCGAAAAGCTTTTGATGACATCGAGCCTGGAAGTGGCGCACAATTGACTAAGTTTCTCCATCAAGCCGAAATAAAATATCAGGCTGGCATGCAGGATCTTGTATACCAACCCAGTCATTCCTTGTGGGAATTTGTGAATTGGAAAACGATAAAAGGTGCATTTAGTCTGGACATCTTTAAATCATTTGAAAGACACGTTGCTAAGTACTTCAAAAGCAAAAAATTAAGACAGTTGCTTTCATTTCCAATTCTTTTTTTAGGAGCCTCTGCAAAGGACACTCCTGCCCTTTACAGCTTGATGAACTATGCTGACCTCATTCTAGGAACCTGGTATCCCAAAGGTGGAATGCACAAAATTGTTGCTGCCATGGTGAGTTTAGCAGAATCTTTAGGGGTGACGATCATTTGTAACCAAGAAGTCAAAGAAATTCAAGTCACACAAGGCCAGGCCCGTGCGGTGGTTACTAAAAACAACCGATGGGAGGCAGACGTAGTATTAGCGGCGGCTGATTATCAACATGTCGAATGCACCTTACTTCCTGAGCGTTATCGTTCATACTCGGATGCCTATTGGGACACCAGGGTACTTGCTCCATCATCCCTGATCTTTTACTTAGGAGTAAATAAAGAATTGCCAGGATTACTTCATCACAATTTGTTTTTTGATGAAGACCTTGTTCAGCATAGCAAGGAAATTTATGAGGATCCTAAGTGGCCTACCAAACCCCTGTTTTATGTATCTGCTACCAGTAAAACGGACCCCTCTGTTTGCCCTTCAGGCCATGAAAATCTCTTTGTGTTAATTCCAGTCGCCACTAATTTGGAGGATACCAAGGAGGTAAGGGAGTCCTACTATAATTTGGTTATTAAAAGAATGGAAAAATTGTTGGGGGCGTCAATTGCCCAGCATATCGATTTTAAACGCAGTTATGCACATCGTGATTTTGTTTCTGACTATCATGCGTTTAAAGGAAATGCATACGGGTTAGCCAACACGTTAAGGCAAACAGCGGTCTTGAAACCAAAAATTAGGAGTAAAAAAGTAAATAACTTATTTTTCACTGGCCAACTAACGGTACCAGGCCCAGGAGTACCTCCCTCCCTAATTTCTGGTCAAGTCGTGGCTAAAGAAATAGCAAAGTACCTGAAAATAAAATCATGAAAGAATTATACGATCAGGTCTCTTATCGTTGCAGCAGACTGGTGACTAAGTCATACAGCACCTCATTCTCTTTAGGAATTCGATTTCTTGATAAAAAATACCACGATCCGATTTATGCCATTTACGGATTCGTGCGGGCAGCAGATGAAATTGTAGACAGCTTTCATGACTATCCAAAAGCAAAATTACTGCAAGAATTTAAAAGTCACACCTATCAAGCCTTGCAAGAAGGAATTAGCACCAATCCGCTAATAAATAGTTTTCAATTGGTAGTTAACAAATATCAAATTGAGCACGAATTGATTGACACGTTTTTGCACAGTATGGATATGGATTTACACCGGCTAAAGTATGATCAAAACAAATATCAAGAGTACATTAAGGGCTCGGCAGAAGTAGTAGGCCTCATGTGTTTAAGAGTGTTCGTGGAAGGAGATTCCAATCGATACCATGCTTTAAAAGAACCCGCTATGAAATTGGGGTCCGCTTTTCAAAAAATCAATTTTCTTAGAGATTTAAAAAGCGACTATCAAAGTTTAGGGCGAAGCTATTTCCCAGAAGTAAACTTGGAGCAATTTGATGTTCAATGTAAAGACGAAATAGAAAAAGACATTGCTGCGGATTTTGCTGCGGGATATCAGGGAATTCAAAACCTCCCTAAAGGCGCTCGTTTTGGAGTGTATGTAGCTTATGTATATTACAAATCCTTATTGGAAAAGATTTGCAAGTTGCCTCCGGAAACAATTCTAAAGCAACGTATTCGCATCCCAAACCCTCAGAAATATTTGCTCTTTTTGCGCTCTTACTTAAAGCACCAATTCAATTTAATATAAAGCGGTGTTTCAAGGTATCCACGATCTTCTTGGCATGATCGCGTGAGTTCTCTATAAACCATTTATTCGTTTGCAACCCACCACAAATCACACCGGCCAAATATACATTCGGTTGGTTGGTTTCATGGGTTTCCTGGTCATATACTGGTGATTTAATATCATTATTGTTTATGGCAACACCCATGGAGGTCAGAAAGCCGAAGTCAGGTTGGTAGCCGGTCATAGCCAGAACGAAATCATTTGGCAGCGTAAGTGGCCCTGCTTCAGTCTCAATATCAATTTCAAATTCTCGAATCTCTTTAATAGATGACTGAAAATATGCCTTTATCGTACCTTCTTTAATGCGGTTTACAATATCGGGTCTTACCCAGTACTTTACTGTAGGGCTAATCTCACTTTCCCGTAATACCATGGTTACATGAGCCCCTTTTCTAAAAGTTTCTAAAGCAACATCCACAGCAGAATTGGCAGCTCCCACAACTACAATATTTTGGTCATAATAGGGATGAGGTTCATCATAATAATGCCTCACTTTTGGCAATTCTTCTCCAGGAATATTTAACATGTATGGCAGGTCGTAAAATCCTGTAGCCACAATAATCGACCTTGCTTGGTATTCACCTCTATTGGTAGTTATTTTATAAAAACCTTCATCTGAAGCTACAGCTACGACTTTCTCATAAAGTTTAAGTCGAAGATTCCAACTTGAAGCCACCCTGCGATAATATTCTAAGGCCTCTGATCGTGTGGGCTTACTTCCATGAGAGACAAAGGGTACTTCCCCAATTTCCAGACGGTCAGAGGTGCTGAAAAATGTCATGTTGTACGGGTAATTGTATAGAGAATTCACCAAACACCCTTTGTCTGCAATTACGTATTTCAAATCGGCTCTTTCCAGTTCTATGCCGCAAGCCAGTCCAATAGGTCCTGCTCCAACTATAAAAGCATCCAGTATCTCTTTAGTCATTTACTCGTGTTTAGCCCAAAAATAACGAAAATTCAAAACATTGAAGCTACTAATTTGTTTAGTGCTATATTGATTGTTAATCAAGATACACACCTAAAAGCAAAGGAGCCTCAATCAGCCTTACTTTGTGTATTGGAGTACTATGGAAAGAAGCAAGAAACCGGCAAACCTGTTTTGGTTTCGCAGGGATTTGAGGTTGGAAGACAATACGGGTTTGGCAGAGGCACTTAAAAGTGGCTTGCCTGTGCTA
>JAJCYK010000406.1 GCA_029262935.1 Cytophagales bacterium
ATCGTTTGGTTGAGCTCCACTTCTGGTGACCACATTTTCAGGATCTACCTTTCCTACTGCGGTCACCGCTATTACCAATCCTGAATTGCTACTGGAAGTATCTCCCCCTACTAAATCCACACCATAATATTTACAGGCAGCTTGTATCCCTTCATAAAGCGTTTCCAGCGCCTCGAGAGAAAACCTGTTACTTAGTGCCAAGCCTATGGTGATTTGCTCACAGCGGCCGTTCATCGCCACGATGTCTGAAATGTTTACCGTAACTGCTTTGTAACCCAAATGCTGTAGTGGGACATAGCTCAAATCGAAATGCACACCCTCCAATAACAAATCTGTGGAGATAAGGCTGGACATTCCTTCATTCAATATAAGGGCAGCGTCATCGCCTACTCCTAGTTTTGAGCTGCTGTTTTGTAATTTAATTTCTTTCGTTAAATGATCAATTAAGCCGAATTCTCCTAGGTTTTCTAGCTCAGTGCGCGATGAATTTGAAGCTTGATCTGTCATGATATTATTAAGTATTGATCTTTTACTGGTGCAAATCGATGGTTAAAATTACATGCATTGGATTCTGACTTACATGATCCAATATGGCCTGAGGAATAATAGTAAATTAGATTCAAACTCGTTTATATGTTAAAAAAGATACTTCTTGGACTAATATTAGGAGCCTTCTTGGCGTCATGTGGGGTACGACCACAATATAAAACCGCTAAAGGCAAAAAAAAGAATCGCTATTACAACTCGGTTCAATATCAAAAGCCTTAGCGGATTTCCTGACAAAGCTCTACCAGAACCCCATGTGCGGACTTAGGATGAACAAAGCTAACTAGCTTATTATCAGCCCCTATTTTGGGTTCTTCATTTAAAACCCGAAATCCTTCTGATTTTAAACGGGCAATCTCTGCAAAGATATCGTCTACTTCAAAGGCCACGTGATGCAGACCTTCACCCCTTTTTTCAATGAATTTGGCAATTGCACTTTCTTTCGAAGTGGCTTCCAACAATTCTATTTTACTATCACCAGTTTGAAAAAAAGAGGTTTTAACTCCCTCAGAATCAACCTCTTCGTGTTTGTAAGGTTCTTGACCCAGAAGCCGTTTATAGCATTTATCAGCCTCCGAAAGGTCTTTTACGGCAATCCCCAGATGCTCAAGCTTTAGCATGTCATGTAACTTCTAGTAATAATTAATTAACTTTGTGCGAAGGTCGAAACTTTTAATCAGCATATAAAGTTTTTATATGACAAATCGATTGAGTATCGATCCTGTAAATTTCGAATATCATGATTACAGTAACTGAAAAAGCTAAAAGTAGAATTGCTGAATTAAAGCAACAGGAAAGCGCGGAGGAGGAAAAGCACCTAAGGGTATCTGTATCTGGTGGAGGCTGCTCAGGTCTTATGTACAACCTCACATTTGATGAGGCCATATTGGATTCTGATGAGATATTTGAAGATAACAGCGTAAAAATACTAGTAGACAAGAAAAGCCTACTTTATTTATTAGGCACAACCCTGGATTTCTCAGATGGGTTGAATGGTAAGGGATTTCAGTTTATTAATCCTAACGCCAGTCGTACCTGTGGCTGCGGAGAAAGCTTTGCCGTTTAGGCTAGTACGCCCTCACGGTTTTACCTTCCATAAAATTAACAAAAGCCCGATTAACTACTTTATTCCCTCCAGGTGTAGGGTAGTCACCAGTGAAATACCAATCACCTAAATGATTAGGACAGGCTTTGTTCAAATTCTCAACTGTTTGGTAAATTACTTCGACTTTTATTTGACTATATCGCGATGAGATTATTTTTGCGATCTTTTCGGATATCTCCTCGTATTTAAACGGGGCATAGAGCTCCTTGACATGATTAACCTTATTGTCTGTTATCCGCAAACATTTCTGATATACCTGATCAACCAGCAATCTCATACCTTGTTCTTCCAACAGCTCTGTAACGGCCCGAAATGCAATAAAATCTTTCATCTTCGACATGTCAATACCATAGCAGTCTGGAAATCTTATTTGGGGTGCTGAGGATACTATAACAATCTTTTTTGGCTCTAATCGCATAAGCATAGCCAGTATGCTTACTTCCAGGGTTGTCCCTCTTACGATGGAATCGTCAATTACCACCACGGTATCTTGACCTTTTTTTATCACTTCGTAGGTAGTATCGTAAACATGAGCCACCAAATCATCCCGATGATCATCGTCGGTGATGAAAGTGCGCAACTTGGCATCCTTTAAAACCAGCTTTTCCACTCGAGGGCGGAAATTAAGGATGTCTTCTTTTGCATCTACATGGGGTTTACCTTCAATAAACACTTCCATTCTGCGCTGCGCTAAAAATTCTTCCAAGCCTTCCATCATTCCTAAATATGCAGTTTCTGCAGTATTGGGGATATAGGAGAAAACAGTATGTTTTAGATCAAAATTAATTGACTTAAGAATCTGGGGAACTAGTAACTTTCCAAGTTGCTTACGCTCATGATAGATATCGGGGTCGGACCCGCGACTAAAATAAATACGTTCAAAGCTACACGACTTTTTCTCCAGGGGTTCCCTAATCTTATACTGTCCGTAGTCCCCATTGCGATCCACAATCAGGGCCTGGCCCGGCTGTACTTCTTCTATTTCACTATACGCTACATTGAACGCAGTCTTAATTGCCGGTTTTTCTGATGCTGCCACGATCACTTCATCGTCGGCGTAGAAATAGGCGGGCCTTATACCTGAAGGATCCCGGGCTACAAAGCTTGCACCATAGCCAGTCATGCCTACCATGGCATACCCTCCGTCAAAGTCCTTACAGGATCTTTGTAGCACACGCTCCAAATCAAGTTCATTTTCTATAATCTCAGTAATTTCCTGATTGCTGTATTGTCCCTTGTATTGATCGAATAGCTTTTGGTTTTCTTCATCCAAAAAATGGCCAATCTTTTCTAATACGGTGACGGTGTCTACCTTTTCTTTTGGATGTTGGCCTATGGTCACCAAAGTCTCAAATAAGTCATCGAGATTGGTCATGTTGAAGTTGCCGGCCAATACCAGGTTCCTGCTCCTCCAATTGTTCTGTCGCAGCATGGGGTGGCAGTTTTCTACCTTATTACCACCATGGGTACCATAGCGCAAATGTCCCATCCAAACCTCACCGGTAAAAGCACAGTTTTCTTGCATCCATTGTGCTTCCGAAAATTTGGCGCCACCTTCTTTGCGGGCTTTGTCAAATTTCTTTTCCAATTTGCTGAAGATATCCAAAATCGGTTGTTGCTTTACAGATCGATAACGGCTTATAAATCGGCAGCCAGGCGGTACACTGAGTTTTATATTGGCCACACCAGCACCGTCTTGTCCGCGATTGTGCTGCTTCTCCATAAGCAGATATAATTTTTTTACCGCGTAGAGTGGTGAACCGTATTTATCGATGAAATACTGAAGGGGCTTGCGTAAGCGAATTAAAGCTATTCCGCATTCGTGCTTGATAGCATCACTCATGAGAGCAGATTATGTAAGAGACAAAGTTAATATTTATAACTGGAATTTGGAATTGATCCTTCATTAATCCCATAATGTTGATCTTTCCAAATTAATTTTCTCTCCAAAGAACAACCGAGTTGAAGCTTCGAAAGATTCCGTGAAATCTGAAACCATAAAATAATCATCTTGCTGATCCTGAGTACTGGCCAGGTTGTGAAATTCCAAAAAACCCTTTAATGCCCGGGCTACTATTTCGGAACTGTCGATTACTTCTACCAACGGTCCGTAGTATTTTCTAATAGCCCTTTTTATTAATGGGTAATGAGTACACCCCAGAATCAATGCCTCCAAATCCTGCAGCCATGGGTCTCTGAGATATTTTTTTAATATCTTCTTGCTAATGTCGCCCGTAAAAAAACCCTCCTCAATCATGGGTACAAGTAAAGGTGTGGCTAGAGCTTTTAGTTTAATTCCACAACGCAGGGCTTCCACTTTGTGTTCATAAACCTGCGAATTGACGGTTTGTTTGGTACCAATTAATCCTACCGTTTGTTCCTGATAGCTTTCTCGTAGATAGGCCACCACAGGATCAATCACATTGAGCACTTTCGCGCTACTCCCTACATACTCTTTAACCAACTCAAATGCCGCGGCACTAGCGGAATTACAAGCGATTAAAATGAGTTTACATCCATGGTCCAACAGCAACTGGGTAATTTTAATGGAATAGGCCTGTATAGCGGCAGTAGACTTATCTCCGTAAGGTAAATGCGCGGTATCCCCAAAATAAATAATGCGTTCAGCGGGTAGTTCCCGCTTTACGGCACGGGCCACAGTAAGTCCGCCGATTCCGCTATCAAAAATACCAATGGGCGCACTGGATGCTGATGCCATAGAGCTGAAATTTTGCTCAAATATCTCCAATATTTTTTAATTACTAGATTTCCCGTAAAAAAATCCCCGTTTGGTTGAAAAAATAGCGCCCAGCGGACCATTGCTAGAGGTCTTTTTTTAAAAAAAGTTAAGCTACTTTATAAAAAGTGTGTGATTAGCCAATTTGTCATTATATTCATAGTTAAGTAAAATCTTATCATTCTTATGTCCAAAACCACCACCCCTGTCGAACTCGAAAAAGTGGTAATCCGATTTGCCGGTGATTCCGGTGATGGGATGCAGCTTACCGGTTCACAATTTACTTTTACTTCAGCCATGTTAGGAAATGACCTGGCCACTTTTCCAGACTTTCCTGCTGAAATTAGAGCCCCACAGGGTACTGTAGAAGGCGTATCCGGGTTTCAAGTCCAAATCGGTAAGGTAGACATTTATACTCCAGGTGACCGAGCCGATGTCTTGGTGGCTATGAATCCTGCTGCTTTGAAGTCTAACCTTAATTGGGTACGCGAAGGAGGTAATATCATTTTGGACATTGACTATTTCGAAGATCGCAATTTGAAAAAGGCGGGCTATGAGACCAACCCCATAGATGATGGAAGCCTGGATGATTATAAAATAATTGAAGCGCCTATCACTTCGCTTACGAAAACTGCCTTGGCGGGCATAGAGTTGGATAATAAAAGCATCATTCGATGTAAAAACATGTTCGCCTTGGGTATGATGTATTGGCTCTTTGACCGCACCAGCGATGAAACGATCAAGTTTTTGGAAGCTAAATTCCGGAAGAAACCCGTGTTGATTGAAGCCAATAAAAAGGCACTGAATGCTGGTTACAACTATGCCAGAACCATCCGGGCCATTGCTTCGAACTATGTCATTCCGCCTGCCTCTATTGAAGCAGGTACTTATCGCCATATCTCAGGCAATCAAGCTACCGCTTGGGGGCTACTCGCAGCCGCAGAAAAAGTAGGTCGCAAACTCTTTTATGGATCCTACCCCATCACACCAGCTTCAGACATTTTACATGAATTGACTAGGTATAAAAACTTAGGAGTAATCACTTTGCAGGCCGAAGACGAAATTGCCGCAGTCTGTTCTTCCATTGGCGCCAGTTATGCTGGCCAATTGGGGGTTACCGCTTCTGCAGGTCCGGGTATTGCACTAAAAGGTGAAGCCATTGGCTTGGCGGTAATGGCCGAAATTCCATTGATAGTAATCGATGTACAACGGGGTGGGCCATCCACAGGTTTACCCACGAAAACCGAGCAAGCCGATTTGAATTTGGCATTATATGGCAGAAACAGTGATAGCCCTTGTATCGTAATTGCACCCAGCACCCCTGCTAATTGCTTCGACTATATTTATGAAGCAGTTAGATTAACGGTAGAGCATATGACACCTGTGATGTTTTTGTCGGATGGGTACTTGGCCAATGGATCCCAACCTTGGAAATTTCCCAAAACCGCGGAACTGGCAGACATAACAGCTCCAGTTTTCAAAGAAAATGGCCAAGAATTTCAGCCTTACCTGAGAGATCCTGAGAAACAATCTCGCTATTGGGTTACTCCTGGAATGCCGGGACTAGAACATCGGATTGGTGGACTAGAAAAAGAAGAGGTAACCGGCAATGTTTCCTACGATCCCCAAAATCATCAAAAGATGATTGACATTCGCCAGGAAAAAGTTGACCTGGTAGCCAACTTCATACCTGGGCAGGATATTATCGGAGACGAAAGCGGTGAACTTTTAGTTATCGGCTGGGGCAGCACGTATGGTTCTATACTTTCGGCAGTGAAAGAACTGCGAAAAGAAGGTCATAAAATCGGCATGGCTCATATCAATTACATCAACCCCCTACCAAAGAACATGAGTAGCATATTTGCCAATTATAATAACCTGCTGGTGTGTGAGTTGAATGCCGGGCAGATGGCCGGTTATCTAAGAACTAAATTCCCGGAATTCAAATACCATCAGCTTAATAAAGTGCAGGGACTACCCTTTACCATTACTGAAATAAAAGAAAGAATCAACTCCATCATATAACTATTGAGAAGCATGTCTGATCAAATTATTGACACCCCACCAAAATTAACTAAGAAAGACTTTAGCAGTGATCAAATGGTCCGTTGGTGTCCAGGTTGTGGTGATTATGCCATCCTTTCCGCGATCCAAAATGCCTTACCTCAAATTCCAGAGAAAAAGGAAGATTTTGTTTTCATTTCCGGTATAGGTTGTGCTGCACGGTTTCCATATTATATGAACACCTATGGTTTCCATACCATTCATGGACGGGCTCCCGCAGTAGCTACTGGGGTAAAACTAAGCAACCCAAAGCTGAATGTATGGGAAATCACCGGTGATGGTGATGCGTTGGCTATTGGCGGTAATCACTTTATTCATGCCATACGTCGAAATGTAGACATAAACATTTTACTTTTCAACAATGAAATATACGGCCTTACCAAAGGCCAGTACAGTCCTACAAGTCGTATTGGCCTAATAACCAAATCGACGCCCATGGGTGGTATTGAACGACCTTTTAGTGCTGGTGAGTTGGCGTTAGCTGCCGGAGGCACCTTCTTTGCTCGCACCATTGACACGAACCCCAAATTGATGACTCAGATCTTTGTAGACTCCTCTCAGCATCGGGGCACAGCTTTAATAGAAATTTTACAAAACTGTGTAATTTTTAATGATAAGGCCCATGGAGCTGTAACCAATAAGGAAAACAAGGATGACTTTCAACTTCACCTTACTCATGGAGAGCCCATGCTTTTTGGAACAGATAGGCAGAAAGGACTGCGATTGTCTGGTTTCAAACTGGAGGTGATTACTATTGGTGAAAATGGCATCACTGAGGACGATGTACTGGTACATGATGCTCATGAAAAAGACAGCACGTTACACAACATGTTAATTCGCATGAGTCCACCTTATTTTCCTATGGCTCTGGGAATCATTCGAACAGTGGAAGACCGAACCTACGACGAACTAGTTGAGCTACAATACCAACAAAGTCTTGAACAAGCCTCGTTTAGTACCGTAGATGAACTTTTGCAGAGTGGGAATACGTGGGAGGTAAAATAATTAAGATGCAAACAACTTAACCCTAATCATATGGTACATTCTGGCCACCATTTCGTGGCAATCTTTGGCGGCGCAGTTGCCGGCTCCGAGGCGGCCCATCAGTTGGCATCCAGGGGATTTCGGGTAATCGTATTTGATCAAAACGTGTTACCCTATGGTAAGATTGAAGATGGACTTCCTAAATGGCATGACAAATTACGCGATAAGGAAGAACAACGCATAAATGAAAAATTGTCCCATCCCAACGTCAGGTTTGTACCTCTGGCTACCTTAGGTAGCAAGGTAGATTTTGAAGATGTAGTTAACAATTGGGGGTTTTCTGCAGTGCTACTGGCTACAGGTGCCTGGAAAGACCGACCTCTTCCGGTGGACGGGGTTGATGAATACATCAACCAAGGTTTGTACTATCAAAATCCCTTGATGTATTGGTTCAATCACTATCATGAACCCAACTATCAGGGAGCACATTTTGAAATTAAAGATGAAGCGATAGTAATTGGAGGAGGACTCGCTTCTTTAGATGTGGTTAAGCTCTTAATGATAGAGAATGTACAAAAAGCCTTACGCGACAAAGGGCACGAAGTGGACATGTTCACGCTTGATCGGGGCATCAATAAAGTATTAGACAACTTAGGGTACACGTTGCAGGACCTGGGACTTAAGGGATGCACCTTGTTTTACCGTCGTCGTGATATTGACATGCCTTTATCACCACTTCCCACAGATACCCCAGAACAACTGGAGAAGGCTCAGATGGTGCGAAAAAAGATCATGGAGAATTTCCTAAAGAAGTACCTCTTCCATTTTGAACCCTGCTGGGCGCCAGTAGAAAAAGTAGTTGACGGAGATCAACTAACTGGTGTTGTCTTCCAAAAGACCAAGATCGAAAGTGGCAAGGTTGTTTCAGTACCTGGCCAACAAAAGGAATTCAAATCTTCTTTAGTAATCAGTTCGATTGGTAGTTTACCTGAGAAAATTCCAGGAATACCTTCCAAAGGCGCTACGTTTGAAATAGAAGAAAACAACTGCTGCAAATTGGTAGGCTTTGATCATGTTTTTGCATTGGGCAACGCGGTAACGGGTCGTGGCAACATCAAAGAATCCATGCAGCATGGAAAAGAAACTGCTCTAGATATTATGGATCACCATTTACAATGGCAAGAGGAAGATTATGAGAATTGGCTACGAGGTTCTGAAGATTCCGTTAAAGAACAAATCTCCGGCATAGCGGATCAAATCGCCAGAAAACAGTTTATCTCTCCAGAAGTAATCCAAAGGATCTTGGATAAAACGGAAGCCATGCAGCAGGACGTGGGGTATCCCGGAGATTTCTCTGAATGGGTAAAAATGAAACTGCCGGTAAGACTTGAACAAATGCTAGAAGATGCTAAGGAGTGAATTCAA
>JAJCYK010000407.1 GCA_029262935.1 Cytophagales bacterium
TTCTTGCCAGAACTCCAATTGGTTTATTGAGGTACTGGGGTTAAAATTAGTTCCTGCCAACCACGGTAATTGATCGTACCATTCCCATATTCTTGACTCTTCCCAACGAGTGGACGCATCGGCGGTGCTATCCTGTACTAATTCTTCTGAGGAGTTATTCGGCGATTGGCAACCCCATAACCCCAGGAACAGGGCCACAATAATACGTGTTAAACTTTTAAAGAACTTCATGTAGGTCAATATCGGGTTTCTGAAGACAAAAAAAAAGGCGGGATTAATCCCGCCTTAAATTTATATTCATAGGGGCTACTCTACTGCAAATTGATCGTCAGATACCCCTGTGTTTAGCTCAATATTAGTTACTTCAGCCTCCAATTTTTGAGGGCCCATACTAATACTAGCTTTATGTGGAAATTGTATTCCGTCAATTGCCTTGTAATCTGCATACTCTACAGTTTGCGAAAAACTACCTTGAGGAGTATCTACAGTTTGACTTTCTTTAAGCTTTAGACCAGACTCTTTAGAAAAATACATAAAGGTCTTTTTACCTGAAGGCAGGGTAACTTCAACCACATAAGCTTCTTCTTGATTGACCGTTTCGATTCCTGTTAAAGTCAACTGTGCACCGAGCTCTTGATACGTTATCTCTGGAAAGATCCTTGACTCAATCATCGCTTCCTGGGTCTTTACTTCATCCAACGGCTTAGCTTGCCCCTGAACCACTTCCAGTCCCTTGGATCCATCGAAAACTAATTTTTGGAATTCCATGGGTCCCGCAGTGACGGTTTCAAATGACATGTTCGGCAACTTCTTAATATTCGTAATCTCTAGAGTCATCCCTTGCATAGAAGCAGTCATTACCTGCTTTAAGTCTTTTACTTTCTTCAAGTTCTCTAAACCCCCAATGGCTTGTATATAATTATTAATTACATGCTCTGCGGATAGCCCTGCTGGCAGATCCGCTGCGGTGGAAGGAGTATAGGGCACTCCGTAAATATTATAATACTTTACCGGACCAAACTGTTTAAGTTTCTCCGCAATTTCCGAAGCCTTACCTACCACTACGATGTGGGCATTTTCTGGTTTAATGTATTTATTGGCCATTTCAGTAACATCAGCCAGAGTAACATTTTGGATGTTCTTCAAATAATTTGCGTAATAATCCTTCGCCAAACCATAGCGTTCAATATTTAAGGCAAAATTGGCGATAGTTTGGGGGCTTTCCAGGGAACGGGCAAAGCTTCCGGTAATGTAATTCTTAATTGACTGGAGTTGTTGTTCCGTAATTGGTTCGGTCTTAATGCGGTTAAGTTCATACATAAATTCAACCACGGAACTATCCGTTACTTCGTTTCGAACACTAGCTCCGGCATTAAAACTTCCCACCAGTTTATCACTGGATAATGAGGACCCCGCACCATAAGTATAGGCGTGATCTTCTCTAAGGTTTTGCATGAGGTTTGACGAAAAACCCCCACCTAGGATCGTGTTCATCACACGGGATTTAACTACATCTGGATGGCCAGGTTTTAGGTCTACAGGATAAGTGATGTTTATAACAGATTGAACCGATTGCGGACGGTCCACGATAGCTACCTGTGTCATACTTGGAGCTGAGGGCGTTTCATAAGAGAATTTTGGCACCTCACCAGCAGTCCAAGTGCCAAAGTACTTGCCTACCAATTTTTCAGCTTCTGCTTTATTGATGTCTCCGACAATAGCCAAATAGGCTACATTTGGTTTAAAATAAGTTTGATAGTAACTCTTACACGCTTCCAAATCGATACGTCCTACCGTTTCTTCAGTAATTAGCTCTCCATAGGGATGGTCTTTACCATATCGCAATATGCCAGTTACATCAGAAGCAATTGCCTCTGGATCTTCTTTGTTGGCCTGTAGGCCAGAAATGGTTTCAGTTTTTATCTTCTCAAGCTCCTCTGGTGAAAAGGAGGGCCTCAAAGTAACATCTGACATCAATTCTAATAATTTATCTACATGTTTAGTCAGGGATGAAGCAAAAACGCTAGAAGAGGAACTGGATAAGCTTGCCCCAATAAAATCTACTTCCTCATCCAATTGGGCCTTACTACGATTGGTGGTTCCACGGGTTAGTAATTGCCCTGAAGTACTAATGAATCCTGCATTCTTTCCTTCTACTATAGGGTCAATGTCCAACACCAACGAAAAGGCCACTCGGGGAAGTTTATGATTTTCTACTACAAATACTTTCAATCCGTTCTCCAGGGTGAAAGACTGATATTCACCTAATTGAATTTCTGGGGCTGGCCCTGGTTCCGGTACTTTCGTACGATCAAGTGTGGATGACGTTTTAGTAACAGGTGTCGCTACTGGCTCCACCGCCTTGGAAACCTCTTCTCCAATAGAATTGGTGGTTTTTGTAGTTGCACAAGCTGCCAAGAAAACTACAATGGCTATATATTTGATAATCGCTTTCATTTTTGCTTATCCCTCGTTATTTATTTCTTTAGTATCTGGTTGCTGCTGGGCCGATTTTGGCAAATAATACAGCACAACTCTATTCTTTTTGCTAAAATACTTTTTGGCCACACGTTGGATGTCTTCACGAGTGACTTTCATGTAACGTTCAATTTCAGTATTGATAAGATTGGCATCTCCAAAATACATGTGATAATTTCCCAGGCTCTCTGCCACTCCTACCACCCGGCTGTTGGCACTGATAAAATCACTCTCAATTTGATTTCTGAGTTTTGTATACTCCTTCTCGGAAATGAGTTCCTCTTTTACCTTTTCGTATTCAGCATCCATGGCCATCTCAAGATCTTCCGGAGATACACCCACATTGGCGATCCCAAAAGCAATAGTGACACCTGGATCCTCCAAATCTAATGGGAAAGCTCCTACAAATAATGCTTTTTGTTGGTCATCCTTTACTGACTTACTTAATCTGGAACTCTCACCTTGAGAAAGGAGTTGCGCTAGCATACTCACCGCATAATAGTCATCAGTCCCTTGTGCAGGCACATGGTAGGCCTGAATAACTGCCGGTAGTTGGATGTTGTCAAACACCACATCTCTGATTTCTTCTGTTTGAGCGGGTTCAACGACCGTGGGTCTGGGAATGTCTTTACCTCCTTTAGGAATATCTCCGAAGTACTTTTGGATTAATTGTTTGGTATCTTCGATGTCAAGATCCCCTGCAATTGAGAGTACGGCATTTTCAGGTACGTAAAACGTTTTGTAAAAGGCTAAAAATTCCTCGTCTTTCGCTGCGTTTAAGTGATCCAATGAACCAATTACCGACCACTTGTATGGGTGTACCGTGTACGCTTTTTTCATTGTTTCTTCCAGAACTGAACCGTAGGGCGTATTGTCAACTCTTTGACGGCGTTCTTCTTTCACTACTTCTCTTTGAGTCTCGATTCCTACTGAATCCACTTTCGCATGCAACAATCTTTCAGACTCTAAATACAGCCCAAGTTCTAATTGATTGGATGGCAGTACCTCATAATAAAAGGTACGATCATACCAGGTATTGGCGTTGTTAGTACCTCCAGCACTAGTGACTAGTTTGTCAAATTGCCCTCTGGCAATATTCTCTGAGCCTTCAAAAAGTAAATGCTCGAAGAAATGGGCGAACCCGGTACGTTTTGGGTCCTCATTTTTTGAGCCAACTTTATACATTATGCTAACGGCTACAATGGGGGTGCTATGATCCTCATGTAAAATCACATGCAAACCGTTGTCCAAGTCGTACTCAACAAACTCTATATTGGGATCCTGACCATGAATTTGGAGGGACAGGAAAAACCCTAGCAGGAATATACCTAGGTGAGTCTTCATAATAAGTTTTCTATTTTAAACATTTAAAGGAATATAAAATTACAGGCTTTTGAATAGATGTACCGCTGGTTTTACATAAACGGTACTTCTTTTTTATTAAA
>JAJCYK010000408.1 GCA_029262935.1 Cytophagales bacterium
TTATGCGGCAACTCGGCACCAGCGAAAAAGAGCATGCAAGGTTATATTGATTTAGCAGAAAAGAATGGAGTCACACTTTCAAATAATGGGAAGTGTCAATTTTGTGGTGCTAATACAAAAAGAGGCATTCACGAATGCTTGGAAATTTTCAATATTGGATTTCAGTATATTGATTTTTCTAACATTGAAATTCATATATACAGATTTCTAGGTGTTGACGCACACACATAGCAACATCCAGAAATTCATGGTAGATGGAGCAATCATTTCCATCTTTCAAGACTACATTTGATTTTCAAATATGATATTAACTGGACATATCAACTTTCGCCGAAACTAAGTGATTATTTGAATAAGTATAAGGTTAATAAACAAGGTGAGTATCTGACTCCACCAGAAAGGCTTGAAAGAGGAAAGACTACCACCACAGATCTTATAGATAAACAAAAGCACGAAGCGGAATACAAAGAATTAATAAAAGAATGGGCATTGGAAGTTTATGATAAATGGAACGCTCATCATAGCATAGTGGATGAAATTGCCAAGGGTTTTTTGGATCGGAAATAAAGTAAAAACAGTGACTGGCATTGGGTGCAAAGTTTACTAAGCCACATAGAAGAGACCGTTAACACCAACAAAAAGCAAATAAAAACGCAGGTTGGTTTTAACTCCGGTACTTTGATGAAATCTGTAATGCAATCAATGTGTTGAATAAAGTCAAAATACCATCAAATAGTTTGGTTAACATATTTTTTTTTAGGTTAAAGGTACATTTTGACTATATTTCATTTATCAACAAGTTAGCTGTAATAAAACAAAATGGAAATTGATCAGACTAAAAAATGAACACAACAGAAGGTTTTAAACAATTTGAAAACCTAGACACAGAACAATTACCAGTTGCCAAACATAAATTACATGATTGGACCCATTTTGCAGGATTATATGCTGCTGAGCATGTAGCAGCAACGGAGTTTGTCATTGGGGCGACCTTCGTTGCACTAGGCGCCAAGACCATGGATATCATTCTAGGTCTTTTGATTGGTAATATTTTGGCTGTACTGAGTTGGAGGTTTATCACCTCCCCTATTGCCGTGGATACGCGTTTGAGCCTCTATACCTATCTGAATAAGATTGCAGGTGATTCGATGACCAAGCTGTACAATTGGGCCAATGTCATCATCTTTTCGGTGATTTCAGCGGCGATGATTACGGTATCGTCTACTGCGGTGCGTTTTGCCTTTGATATTCCTGCGCAACTCAATTGGTACCCTACCAACGCTTGGTTTATTTTGATTGTTTTGGCTGTGGGCATCTTTGTGGTTTCAATCGCACTCTATGGTTTTAATGCGGTTTCAGAATTTTCAGGCATCTGTGCGCCTTGGCTCTTTGTGATGTTTACCAGTGGCGCCATGGTGCTCCTCCCCGCTTTGTCTTTAGATGTATTAGATAAAACCTTACCTGCAGGCTGGACCGATTTTATGACCTTGGGCAACCAGTCCATTTGGACAGGCATCAACAGCGACGGAGCTCCAGGCATCGGATTAGTTGAAGTCATCGGCTTTGGTTGGGCCGCCAATACCATTACACATTTCGGGTTGATTGATATGGCTCTATTGCGTTTTGCAAAAAAGAAATCCTACGGCTATGCCACCAGTACCGGTATGATGTTCGGTCATTATGTCGCGTGGATAGCTGCTGGAATCATGGGCGCGGGGACCGCCGTTATCTTAGGAAAATCTATTGTAGAATTAGACCCAGGTGATGTGGCGTACTATGCCCTCGGTTGGTCTGGTTTTGTTATTGTGATTGTTGCGGGTTGGACTACTGCGATTACCAATCTGTACCGGGCAGGTTTGGCAGCACAGGCGATTTTCTTTAACCATTCTCGAAAGAAAACGACTATTATAGTGGGTCTGGTCACCATTGTCATCGCCTGTTTCCCGTTTGTGTTTTCACAAATACTGCCGCTACTGACCTATGCCGGACTACTGGTAGTTCCAGTAGGGGCAATTGTTTTTGCAGAACATCAAATTTTCCCTAAAATTGGCTATACGCGCTATTGGTCTTCGTACCGCAAGCTGACCTTTAGTATGCCAGCCGTTGCCTCTTGGGCTTTGGGCTTGATCTTTGGTTTTGGCTTAAATGCGTTAGATGTGATTTCCTTCTATTACCTGTTTATCCCCACCTGGTTTTTTACCATCCTGGTGTATACGTTACTAGCCTCTCGCTATGGAGCGAAAGAGAACTACCCTGAGGAAGCTAGGGAAGAAGATGTTCGTAAGGAGACGATTGATCGTTTCCAGGAAGAACAATCTAAGAATGAGCTTGCGCCTGCAAAGGATGTTTCTTTTTTCTCTAAGGGGTTAAAATTCATAGCAATTTCAGCTTTGGTCGCCACCTTGGTTTTAGCTTGTAATGTCATGTTCGGTAGTGCTTCGGAAACTGCCTATGTCGAAAATCGGGAAGTCTTTTACAAGTTCGCCTTCATCTGTACCTTAATTTATTTCGTAGTTGCCTATTGGGCGCTAAACCGTGGGAAATCAAATACAGTGGTAAACTAATGGAAAATCCGACACCACTCGGGCAACAACATTTAGAGCAAATAGGAAGCCGTATGCCCGTGCCGACTTATACGCGTTCTTCGGATATCATGGGAATCGTCCACATCGGGGTCGGCGGATTTCACCGGGCGCATCAAGCCTACTATCTGCATCAACTTCGGCAGCTAGGCGATGCTTCAGATTGGGGAATTTGCGGCATAGGTTTACGCGAAGGTGACCAAAAGCTATGTGACATATTCAAAAAGCAAGACCACCTTTACACCCTGCTTATAAAACACCCAAACGGAAAAATAGAACCTAAAGTAATTGGGTCAATCGTAGATTTTGAAATGGGTATTGATAACCCAGAACCTGCAATCGCTCGCTTGGCAGATGCCGATACTCGAATTGTATCACTGACCATTACCGAGGGAGGTTATAATTTCAACCCCACTACGGGGGAGTTCAATTTTGATAACCCGAACATTCAGCACGAACTACGACACCCTTTGGACCCCATCACCGTCTATGGCTTTTTAACCGCGGCCTTAAAAAGACGTTGTGATGCAGGTTTACCTGCTTTTACGGTGCTCTCTTGTGATAATATTGAGCATAATGGCGATATGGTGCGAAAAATGCTGCTCACCTTTGCCGAGGTACAAGACCCTAACCTGGCAACATGGATAGCCCAAGAAGTCAGCTTCCCCAATAGCATGGTAGACCGTATTACGCCGGTAACAACCCCAGCGGATATCGAAACCCTAGAAAACTATGGTGTACAAGATGCCTGGCCTGTGACTTGTGAACCTTTTATTCAATGGGTGGTAGAAGACAAATTTTCCACCGGCCGACCCGCCTTCGAAAAAGCAGGCGTACAATTCGTAACCGATGTAGGGCCTTATGAAAAAATGAAACTACGACTACTCAATGCGGGGCACTCAGTCTTAGGGCTTTTAGGAGCACTTCACGGGCACTCCACCATCAATGCCTGCATAGAAGATGAAGTATTCTCCTCCTATTTGCGTGCATTTCTAGACCAAGAAGCCACACCTATTTTGGGGGAAATTGTAGGCATTGACTTGGAGGACTACAAAGACATTTTGTTACAACGTTTTGCCAATCCTAACATCAAAGACAGTGTCAGCCGTATTTGCTCAGAAAGTTCGGCCAAATTGCCCAAATTTTTAATCGCTACTATTCAAGAAAATTTAGCTTGCAATGGAAGCATCGCATATGCAACATTGGTTATTGCTGCCTGGTGTTATTATAGCGATAAACAAATCAATAAAAATGGACAGCCTCTTGAAATTATCGATGCCATGAGCACCGAACTTCATCAAGCTGCCAAACAAACCAAAACCGACCCACTAGCCTTTGTAAGACAAGAATCTCTTTTTGGTAGTCTTGTTAAAAATGAGAGATTTACAAAAGTGTATACGGAGGCGGTTCAGAAGATCTATAGGGATACCAATATCAAAAAATATATGCAGGATCTAATTTAGAAGCAACTAGTGCAATACGAATGATAATAAAATTAATCAAAATAAAAACGCACGGTAACAAAATTTATTAATAATAAAAGAAAAGCATTTGAAAGTTCATTGCTTTCTATTGCCCTACTTGCCATATACCAAACGTTAATACTAACCAAAAAGTAAATAAAAACGCAGGTTAGTTTAAGGCCAATTAGTAAAGGACGTCCAAAGGAACTGAAAACTGGACAAATTCATAATGTATAGACGCTTGGCGCAAGTGTAGCATTTATTGGCAGGCACTTACGACCTTGTTGGTCACTTGGTTACTCTTGTTTCGGTTGTCAATTGGTGTTTATTAATCTATATTGGATTAGTATCTTTTTTTAAAATTGTGATTTTGAAATTTCAAAGTTATTCTAGAAAAGTGATACAGTAAACATTAAACAACTATTGCAATGTAACACATGAGGACACCGGTATCATTCCTGACATTAATTATTTTTGCTGCATTAATAAGCTTATATAGTTGTCAAAAGGAAAAGGCTATAAATAAAACTAATCTGCTCTTTATTGTCACGGATCAACATCCGTTAAGTTGTGTCGGTGCCTATGGCAATAACATTATTAAGACCCCAAATATCGATGAGTTGGCCGAAGCCGGTTTTCTGTTGCAAAATTATTACATAGCAGCCTTTGCTTGCAGCCCTTCTAGAGCGTCCTTGCTTACGGGCAGGTATCTGCATAACCACAATGTCTTTACTAACAATGTGCTATTGGATCCGACAATACCTAGTTTAGGTGCCATTCTTTCCCAGGCCGACTACCATACCGGTTATTTTGGTAAAGCGCATTTAAGTGGCTCTATGTATGTAGGCAGGGAAAGCGGTGACGGCACTGATTATATGCATGACTCAGAGCCCCTAGATCCTGTAGGGGACGAAATTAAGGACTATTGGCACTATGAACGTATTGAAAGCGATTCTGGATGGGTAACACATAGGGTGGAAAGTGGGTTAGGAGAGGATTTTCCGCAACTAGGCTTTCAAGAATGGGCAGGTGGCTGGCGCCATTATAAAGATTGGTTGCTCAACCACGGTCAACGGGAATTTGCTCAGATGGCTGGTAATCATGATGCTTTACAATCTGCTCCGGAAGGCCAACACATGTATTCCAAATTAGGTGAACAATACCATATGGCCACCTTTTTCACCGAAAAAACCCAGGATTTTGTAAGAAAGTATCAAAATAATAATCAGCCCTGGGCTGCCGTGCTTTCTTTCTTTGGCCCACATTTACCGGTGGCGCCTCCAAGTCCTTGGGATACATTATATTCCCTAAACGATATACCCCTACCTGCTAACCTAGTGGACAGCCTAAAGGGAAAACCTAGGTCACAAAATAAATCTGAACTTCAATATGTGTTAGGACAATGGAATAATGACCAATACCGGGACTACATCAGTAGATATTGGGGTTATAGTAGTTTTATTGATGATCGGATTGGTCAGGTTTTCAAAACTTTGAAGGAAACCGATCAATGGGACAACACAATTGTTTTTTTCACTACCGATCACGGTGATATGATAGCCGCGCACGGCATGATCTATAAGCTTGGCAGTAACGGCTATGAAGAGCTGTTCCATGTACCTGCTAATTTACGTATCCCTAGATTGGAGGGCACTGGTGTTAAAATCCAACAATTGGTGTCTTCCCTGGACTTATTGCCTACGATTTTGGAGGCAATTCATATAACCCCGCCCGCACAAATTGACGGGAAAAGTTTGATTCCTCTTTTGAATCAATCAACAGATACCCATCGTGAAAACCTGTTCTCCGAAATACACGGAGCTGGTAAAGACGGTAAAACCATTATTTGCCGAAATAAACAATATAAATATGTTTACCATTGGCTTAGTAATGATGTAGATGAATTGTATGATTTGGCTTCTGACCCTGGCGAGATGCATAATTTATACCAGGATGAGCAACATCAGGAGGTAGCGAAACAAATGAGAGAAAAAATTATTCAATGGGCTGAAGAAACCAGACACCTGTATGCCACGGTCATTAAGGAAAAACATTTTAGGACCACCCAATGATTTCTCATCAATTGCATACGATGGTATTACGATCAAGGATCACATTAGCTTACCGGACCGTTTAGCAATTAGTAGCCACAAATCTGGCTTCATTAAATTTGGATCTATTGAAACCGCAATTAAAAAAATCACATTGCTCAAAGTCCGCATAGGAGAAGTCGATACTATCGAAATTCATTTTCTTAATCCTGGTCCCTTCAGAAACATAAGTTTTATCTCGTCCTGAATTAGACTTCTCTGTGGTATATTGCTTGGGTGCTGAGAAACCTCTTAAATCAATTAGGCCATCTGTTGTTTTTGGTAAATCAAGCTTGGCTATTTTTCCTCGGTACTTTAATTCGTTTGTCACCAGCTCGCCTAGCGATTTAAGTTCGGCATCCCATCTTCTGTTGAGGTATGTTTTAGTCTCTTTCATCTATTTGGTGCTAACGGCTTAGACTATGTCCTAGACCGGATATTAAAATAGAAATCTTCAGAGAAAGATAGCACACAACAAATGAGTTTTGATACGTTTATTGGTTGTGTTGACATTAGTGCTTTTACTTCCATTCCCAATTCAAATCGTCAATGTATTCCGCTCCAAATTGGATCACAATTCTCTTAAATTCTAATTGGTTGTCAATCGATCTTTTGGGCACAATTAGGGATAGGTCCGTGGTCAATTTGACAAAAAAATGGTTTTTGGTCTCGATTAACTCTTTAAGTTTCGTTCCATTAATTCTACTTTCTGAAGTGAAATCTTTTGCAGAAATAGAATTTTCGTCTAGGTCGATTTCAACGGGTTTGTTTATTCGATTCTTATAGTTTTCCTCCACGTGTTTTTCGAAGTGTTTTTTATATCTCCATTTTGAGTAAAAAGGGTAAAGCAAAAACCATAAAACTGCAACGCCTGTAAGAATTAAAGTGAACGTATAATTTCTATTTTTCTGAAATAAGTATAGCGCTAGTCCGGCATAAATTATGGGCAACAAAATTCTTGATCTAAATCGTTTCTTATTATGCAATTTAGATTTCGAGGAAGTATAGAGCTGATACTCTAAAAAATCAGAATTCGAAAGTTGGTAATTTAGTTTCATTCGTATTGATGGCAACAAACTGGCTATGAAGCTGTGCGTTTGAACTGACCTTCATTTCCTCTCTCACTTAGCCATATCATTGTTTTAAATTTATTCATATTGACGGCCTTTCCAGGAGCCGCTAAAATACCCTGACCGGTAAAACCCCTTTCTATCCTAGGTGCTATTATGCTCCTTTTTCTTTTAACTCGCAAACCGTATCTTCATTCATGTTGAAAATGAAGCTTGAAGATAATTCTTTCGAGTTGAATTGTTCCCAATTCAAAAGATCAAAACGTTCGGATTCAACCCTTCTTATTACTAATACTTTAGGACGGAAGCACATACCGTACCAGGACTACAGGTAGTTACGTTTCCTTTTTTTAATAGCCCTGCCGGGCGGGCCATCATTTTTGAAGGACCAAAAACGAAACAAAAAGTACTTGACCCAATCATGCTTCAACTCACTGGCCTGCGCTCCCCCCGCGATTGGGCCGGGCCAACCGCTTAGGGTGTTGGAGCGGAGGTATGACCATGTGGAGCTTTCTGGCATTAAGAAATTAATGGCTGATAGCGGTCTTAGTAAAACTGTCGATTTAGTGCCTGTTGTTTTTCTTATGCGCCTCAAGCAAATGCTTTTCGTAGTGCTGCATGTAGCTCAGGAACCAGTAAATAAGCGTCATACAGGTCTTCCTGGCCAGGCACAAATAACCTGCGGGACCGGAGACCCCTATCGGGGCTACTTGTAGTTATGTCACTTTATCTTACTATAACAGCCCTGCAGGGCGGGCCATCATTTTTGAAGGACCAAAAACGAAGCAAAAAATCCTTGACCCAATCATGCTTCATCCCGCTGGACTGCGCACTCCCCGCGATTGGGCCGGGCCAACCCACTTAGGGTGTTGGAGCGGAGGTATATCACCGTCTCTTACAGATCGTGATTTATTTAGCTATTTCCATTTTTCTTCAACAACTCTACCTTATTATTTGCAATAGGATTAATCTCGTATTTTTACTTTAACATTAAAATGAATATATCAAGATCTAATGAGCCATCTTGCCTGTCTTTTCTCGGCATTTCTTTAATGAATAGTAGTCAATCGGAGAAACCCGATAGGGTGAAATTGGAAGCCCTTTGAATATGTTATTACTCACGCATTTTGTATCCAACATCACCTAGATATTGCCAATATAAACGTTTCTATCCGTAGGTTTTGTTTTGAAGGTGAGTTCCTTAGTTTAGGGTTCTCAAACTTCATATGTCATATGAGTATAGTGCCATATTCTTTCTTTGATAAAACTCGGAAAGAACCGTTTTTAACCATAGTACTAATTCACGCAATACTGGCTTTTACAATAGACGGAGTGTTGGCTCTGTCTGGAAAGCCGAGCGGCTTAATCTTTGTAATTCTGTTTGATGTCCCTATTATAATCATAATGGTACTAGCAATCCAAGGGAGGAAGTGGGCCTACATCACGGGCTTGGTTTATATGTTGATCAGGTCTTTCAACTATTATTTCGATGATCTTTCTTTTTATACAAAAAATGGCTTTAGCTGGGAAATTGTAATCGGTAGTTATGGCTTCAACTTAATTGCGCTAGCTCTATTTGTTGGGTATGCGCATGACTATATCAAAAGGGGAGAATGGTAAGCTACTGAGTTGGGGGCTTGGTTGAGAAATTTTAAAAGTCTCCTTTCGGTCAATTGCAGTCTTTCAAAAAACCTCATGTATTCTAGTTGGTCTTTTTAACTCAAGGTTGGTAATTTCTATAACTCTGAATAAAGCATTATTACTTCCAAGGTGTCCGTAGGTCTCCATTTCATTTTCAAATATTCCTATAATTTCTAATTCCAAATACGAGTCGTAATAGTTACTGTGAACTTCCTTAAAGTCTCTTTCATATTCTTTTGGAAACATATAAGAGTCGATGAATTGGACCTCAACTTTTAACTCTGGTTCACAACCTTCTGGCTCAATAATTGACCAGTATTCTTCATAACCACTATACATGCCTTGAATTGAAACCATTTGGTCTACGTAATTAGGAAGTTGACAGAATTCTATCTTTGGGATCTCATCTCTAAATTCGACGGTCGGATTAATGTTTGATGAAATGCAGCTATGGCAAATGAGGGTCAAACATGATAGGCGGTACACCATTGTATGGTATTTACTTTAATAATTTCAGAATGGTAAATATAACCCTATTTATTGGACACCTTCCGCCATAAATGGACT
>JAJCYK010000409.1 GCA_029262935.1 Cytophagales bacterium
GCGAAATTCTTTGAACTCTTAAATGAATATATAGATGGTAATAGAAATAAACTAAGGCAAGGTACACTGAAGCAATTAAAGGCTTTGAAAAGTCATCTTCAGCGCTATGAAAGTTACCGTAAGGCTAAAATTCAATTGGAACTAATCGACAATTCATTTTTAACCGGTTTCGTAAATTATTTAGTAGAAGAAGTAAAGCTAGCTAACAACAGCAGTAACAGTGTGCTAAAGCGTTTAAAGACTTTCCTTAATCATTTGTATACTGAGGGTTACTTGTTGGATCAGAAATACAAGAATGTGAAACCGCTAACCACGGCTAGACAAAATGAAAAAGATATAGTATGCTTGTCTCACGACGAGTTGGAAATTTTAAGGCATTATGACTTATCCAACAATACAAGATTAGATCGAGTCCGTGATCTGTATGTGTTGGGATGTTCCACAGGTCTGCGGGTCAGTGATTTGACAAGACTCTCTCCAAAGCATGTAGTTGATGATTTCATAGAAATCACTACCCAAAAGGACAATGAAAAGCTTACCATACCCCTGAATTATCTCTCTAGAGGAATATTAGACAAGTACGATTACCAAATTCCTCAAATAAGCTCTCAAAAATTCAACAAATACCTAAAGGAACTTGCCGCATTGTGTGAGTTCAATACTCCAGTTGTAAAAATATATGATCATGGAAACAAGCGTACTGAAAAGGTTTTTGCTAAACATGAGTTGCTAAGCTCTCACAGCATGCGTAAGACGTTTATAAGTCTGGGAAGCCGTTTTGGTATGAAAATAGAAATTGTGATGAAGATCGTTGGGCACAGCAGCTATGAACAAACTAAGCGCTATCAGGACATAGACAAAGAAGATTTAGCTAAAGAAATGAAAGTTTGGGATCAACCTATGATGAGAGCGTCTTAATCAAAACGCTTCATAGGGTTGATTAAGACCCATAAAAACGATAATTTTACATAAGCAAAGGTATTTGCTACCTTGTGCAGCTAAAGCCATGGGATCGGCAAGTTGGACTTCCTTATTGGAGGTCATTCTTGTTAATCCGATGGCTTTTTCGTTCCCATCATACCAGAATCCAAGGTTTTATTCATTTCTAAATTCCCGAAAAGATGGAAAAAGAATCAAAACCAAATTATCAAACCCGACCATTTCTAAGTTTTAAGCAAACCCAAGAGTTATTGGACTGCAGCCGATCCTTTATCTACGGTTTAATTAATTCGGATAAACTAAAACCGAAATACATTGGCAGAAAGCCTTATTTCATGATGCATGATTTGGTCTCTCTTACTGATAAAGAGCAACCTGGAATATCTGAGTAGCATTCAATGAGCTTTCTAGTTGTCCCTGTTGAAGTTATACAATACTCAATAGTTAATAGGAAGATCTATCAATTGCAACTCTTTCTATACATGAAAATTTATTCATCAGGTCATTTTTATGACTTTAAAAAAAGAAGAAGTGCAATTGCCCGAGATTTGGGGATATGCCTAAAAACTCTTAAAAGCCGACTGCAATGGTTGGAGCAAATGCAATGGGTTTTAATGGACAAAAAAAGCGACACCCTAATTGTAAGGGGGTTTCCAAGAATCCAAAAGATCACCGGGAATAAAAGTAAGGTTAGATCCGTCATTTATCCTGAGTGGTTCAATTGCTTTAGAGCCTGGGCAGTTGGTAGTGTTATATGTACTATGATAAGATGGCAAAAAAGGAGTCGAAGATTGCAAGGGCCAATAAGAAGGGGCTCGAAACCACGCAACTCTTCGACTCCTTACTTTGGACTAGCCAACTCCGTAATTGCTGAGACCCTAAATTTGTCAATTAAACAGGCTTCCGTTTATAAGCATCTTGCTGCTAAGCATGGATTTGTTTCAATCATAAAAAGATTTGATTGTATTTCAGAGAACTATAAGGACAAGCATGCATACATTACCGGAGTGCCTGAAGAATCCCATAGGGTACGCATCATAAGAGGAAAATTAATGCTTCAGCTCTATGACGAGATAAAGCCTGGGATTGTGGAGTTAAGATAAAAGAAGCACAGGAAAAAAAGGTAAACATATACCGAAGTTATATACTTATGTTAATACTCAATGAATGGACTATCAATATAAGTTGGTTCTGACCTATCTAATTCTCTGAGGAATGACCTTCTCAGACTTTTCCAATTAGCTACAATCTCCTTCCTTGAAGTATCTCTTCTTGTCTTGCTCAAGACACCATGTCCCAAATCTGAAACTTCATCGTGAATGTTCTTTAGGGATTCAAATGTATATAATCCGATTTCATCTTTTAATTCATATTTATTCTTATAAACTCCTCTCAATTCATCAATTGTACTTGAAAGTTTCTCTAGGGTGCCCCCGTACTCCTCGGGTGTTGTTGTACCTTGATGAGTATATTGTATTGCGTTTTGTACTGCTGTTATTAAATTTGTCCACACTTGTTTTAATGATTGCAAGAAGCTTTGTCTCCTTTGAAAACAAAATCCCAAATATACAGCTGGTATTGCAAAAATAAGAGGAATTAAATCTATATAAACAGTGTAGGTTTCGTTTTCACTTAATGGTTTATCTCCCTTGGAATAAAGGAACATCGCAAATAAGATGGCACAAAAGTAAAAAATTGAGACAGATGCAAAACGTAGTCTAAATTGTTTTCTAGTCATCTTCCGAAAACTGGTTGGTTTATGTACTCAATTAAATAAGACCTCACTCCCCGCTGTGCCACTAAATAACAACCCGCTAATTTGCACATCAGCTACTGAGATATTAGAATGTGGTCCACCTGTTGATATTTTATAATGTACACGAAGCGACTTTGGATCATCTGAATCACCTACAACTTCCTTGTTCAATATTTCAACGCTCCACGAAGCGCTATTACCCGAAGGATCTACAATATGGGTCATGCCAATATTAACTACCGATCTGGAGGCCTCAAGATCCATGTATGGTGTTTGTATATCGTATACTTTTTCCTCATCAGTGCCACCTGCAGCCACATAATTAAATGCCATAAATCCGGGGAATATTAATTCTTGATTCATAATATTTCTGGTCGTTTGGTTTGCTCCATATATTGCCATCAAGATATAACTGTTCTACTTTAACTACAATCACTAGAAAACACCATTTCCCCAGCGGAAAACACCCTTGAGTAGCATTAAACTAGTTAATTAAAGGTATTTACACTACAGCTAAGGTTTTGTAAATTGATTTACTATCAAAATCCTAAACTCATGGAATCTTTTACTGAACAAGTCCTTCTAATAGTTATTGAGAACCTTCTTATTGGTATTTTGATATTAATTGCAGGATACTTTATAAATAAGTTACTGGAACAGTACAAAACCTCGCAAGCCATGAGATCAGAGGTAGCAAAGAAAAGAGTGGAGGAATTGTCAAAAATCTGGTTAGAGTTTAACAAGATAAAATCAAAACTGGCCTATGCTAACGCGGAAAGAATCATAATTGATCAAGAAGGTATAAAGTTATTTAACCAGAAAAAACGGCAAGTGGGTAATTCCGAAGATCAATCCATCCGTGATAGTGAAAAGCCAAAAGAAATCAGGGATAAACTCGATAGTGATATATTACCAAAACTGAATGCCCTTTTAGAGGACATTATCAATATAGACCAAACCATTAATACCAAACGGTTTTGGCTAGGACAGCAATTGTTCATAATACACAAAAATCATCTTTTTGCTCTGAACCAATATATTGAACGTATTAAAACGAATCTTCATAAATGGCCTATGATCGGATCGAATGATAAAAACGAAGATCCGAATAATTCTGGGACGGAAATTTATCTAGGCACCCAAGCTTACACTGATCAATTGGACATTACTGATATACTGAAACATCTTTAAATACATTGAAGATAGGTCGGGTTCAGTTCCTATAAGGATTGTTCAGAATCTGCAACTACTTTAAATTTTCAGCCTAAGAAGCCGTTTTACGGTTTTTGAATTTTTAAATTCAAGTTATAGGTCTAGTTTACTAGCCAATTACTCTTTATAAAGTGTTAGAGCAAATGAAACTAAAACCAGGTCAGTACTATCCTAGAATTGGAAGGGGTGGAATGCCATTTGGAGAGAATCCCAATCATTTGGCATTACAATCAGGTTTACAAAGCCAGTTACTAATGTTAGAGGAGTTGAATAGAATTTTTACGACGGTTTATCCTGACCCTAAAAACACGAGTGCATTTGGACATAAATTTCGTAATCTGTTAATGCTCGCTTGCACCGAATTTGAGTCCCAATGCATTGGAATATTAAAGGCAAACGCCGTGACTGAAATAGGCAACTACTATAACACCCAAGACTATATAAAGCTTAAAGATCCTCTCAAACTTGATAAGTATAAATTACGACTAAGATATTTCCCTAACTATCCACTTATTAAACCTTTCCAGGGTTGGTCCGGATCAAATCCTACAGCCTCTTTAATTTGGTATGAATCATATAATAAAACAAAACACAACCGTGAAGAAAACTTCGAACAAGCTTCCCTCAATAATGTTGTACTTGCATTAGCTGGGTGTGCGTGTATAATCCATGCCCAGATTAGAGGTTTTAGCTATCCAGAAAGTACAATGTTTGGATCAGGCCTCCTCCAACATTTATTGCAGTTGAAGGGCCGTTGATCAGTGAGGATGACCTATATAAAAAATCAATTAATCCACCTTATTGGAGCCCAATTAATTTTCCGTTTAAATCATAGCTGATTACCATCAGACACTGACATTGTAATGTAATCAATATGAATGCAGTCAATTAAGATTTTAGTAAATTACATTGTAAATCCACTGTAATTAACAATATAATATGCCTTTCCCGAAAGGAACATCTGGTAACCCCAATGGCCGCCCAACAGGTAGCGAGAATAAAGCCCCAAAGCTTCTAAGAGAGAGAATCTCAAATTTGCTCGAAGACCAGTACCTGACAATTCTTGAGGATTTTCAGGCCCTGTCGCCTAAAGAACGGGTAGATGCATGGCTAAAGCTCTTAGAATACTCCATACCGAAGCTACAGCGAACTGAGATCAGAAGTTTAACTACCGTGGAGGAACTTTTATCCATGCCTCCAGAGGAGCGCCAAGAGCGCCTGATATACCTTAAATCCAAGCTAAATTAAGCGACAGTGCTACAACTTGATCAAGAATATGACCTATTAGTAGCAATATCTCAAGCGGTTGATGCCAAACAGCGGGACCTCAGTATTCTTACCGATCAGGAATTACAAACCATTTTAATCTATCACAATAAGAGAGCCCAAGGTGAAAAGCTTTCAGAACACGAGGATACTATCATTAGGGAGATTACTCTAAAGATTGAAGGTCACCAAGGCTATTGAACTATCTCAATCTTTCATTGTAAAGCTCCGAACCTGTAAACAAACCATAAGGAGAATGCCAGGTCGTTATCATTTTGAAAAAAATCATCATCATCGCGATTTATCTTTGTGACAAACTCACCTGGTTTTCCGGCTAGCGGGATCTTCTGACCCTCTTTATCAACAAAGGAATCATGAAGTATGCGGTTGGTAATTTTGTCAAATGTAAACCCTATTCCAAAGTTTCTGGTTTTATCAAGAAAATAACCCGCCCCAATACCTCCATCCACAGATTGATTGAATTTAAAAGAATCTCCGCCCAGTTCAGCTATATCAATGTTTAGCATAAAGAAAACTTTCGTACTCCAATGAGGTTCCTCTGTGTCTTCGCCTTGCTTGTTTTTTGCCTTTGCATTAATGAATGGAGATGCGATTACAGACGCAGAAATCACAAATGACCCCTTATCAACATCATCAAATTGTAAGGTAGAATCTGAAACATCAATAAATGCATTAGTTGTCTCTTCTTTTGAAAAAGCCAATCGCGGCCCGGCAGTTAGGCCAAAGGAAATGACTCTGTTTGAGCTGCCTTCTAAGGTTTTAGCTTGTTCGGTGAGCTTTGTTTCAAAAGACTCAACTTTCTTCTTAATGTCCTTGACATCTTTTGCAACGTCTTTTACCGTGGCCTCTTGTTGTTCATTATTTGTTTTGTTACCATTCTCAGGTTCCTTTTCTTTTTCATCCGCTATTTCTTCTACAGGTTTCGCAATTGGTGGATCATCTTGTGCCAACAGGGGAAGTGTTGAGACTATATGAACAATAAAGAATATGGCCGAGGTTAGTATATATTTTTGCATGAGGTTTTCTTATCAAATTAATTGTAGATCGACCAAAATTCAATCGCTTAAAAGCACCATTTTATATTTTGTAAACCCTTGAAGAACCTCATTGTTAGTACTTTTGCATTAGAATAAGATAACAGCTATGAATACTCAACCCAAACTCTCCTCCCGCCAAATGCTCCTCGACATCGGCTCCATGGCTAAGCATGCCAAACAATTACTTAACCGAGACAAGCCATATGAAAAACTACTTAAACATCTAATCGACCTAAACTACTACTACTATGACGATGTACCCTTGCCAACTTTGAAAGAGCTCTCCTCAAGTACTGGTTTGGTATATTCAAAACTTAGGAAGCAGATTAGATATATCTACGAAGACCTGGTATTTGCTGAATACCATCAAAGACTTTCCTTTATTTTTAGAAAGGTGAGATACAGTTTCACTTTAAAAGGGCTACATAAAGAAACATGGGCTCATTTAAATGTGGAACATCTACCTGTACTACCAAGGGTCGGTGAATCAATTGAAATTCCTTTTTTTAGAGCATATTTAGATACCAACTTGTTTCATGTAGAGCAAGTC
>JAJCYK010000410.1 GCA_029262935.1 Cytophagales bacterium
AACACAGCTATTGGTCTATTACCTAAAGCAGTTACAAGATGAAAACCTCATCCCTGATTTTCCTATCTATATTGATAGCCCCATGGCCATCAACGTTACCAGTCTTTACAAAAAACACTTCCATGACCATAAACTTCGTGAAAGTGAATTGGAACAATCCGTATTTGACTACCAGGGACTGCGTTATTGTAAAAGTGCCTCTGACAGCAAACAGATCAACAATTTAAAAAAGAATGCTATCATAATTTCCGCTAGTGGCATGTGTACGGGAGGACGGATAATGCATCATCTTTACCATCGGCTACGTAGAAAAAATGACACTTTACTATTTGTCGGATACCAGGCTTATGGCACGCGAGGTCGTCGGATTCTTGATAAAGAACCAACGATTCGCATCTTTGGACAAGAGGTCCCCCGGAAATGTCACGTACGTCAAATCAGTGGCCTTTCTGCACACGCCGATCGCTCTGAACTGTTAAGATGGCTCGGCAATTTTAAAGTCAGTCCCAAACATGTATTCATTACACATGGTGAACCGGAAAGCGCTTTTGCTTTGGCCAATACTTTAAAAAGTGAGCGCGGTTGGGATCCTGTGGTGCCCGATTATTTGGAGTGGCACAGCCTTTTTAAGTCAATTTAATCTAACCGAAATCTAGCCTTTGGATTTTTTTTGCTTACCCATGCAACGAATGGATGTCAATTCGCATCAATGTGGTAGTAAGCAACAACTATGGGATTAGAGCTTTACAACTCAAAATTGGAAAATCAACTCATAAAAGCCTGCATTGAGAAAGATGGGAAGGCCCAGCGGGCTATATATGAGAAATATGTTCCACAGATGTATCCCATTTGTTTGAGGTATGTGAAGGAAGTCAGTGAGGCCGAAGACGTAATGATCACAGCATTTATGAAAGTATTCGACAAAATGCATACCTACGGCGGACATGGAAGTCTGGGAGGATGGATTCGGCGCATCATGATTAACGAGTCCTTGGGGTACTTGAGAAGAAACAAAACCATGTATTTGGAAGTGGATATGGAGGTTGCTGATAGGGAGCCGAATTTACAACTGGTTGAAGACCATTTGCAAACTCAGGATTTACTTAAAATGGTAAGTGAATTACCCATGGGATACCGTACGGTGTTTAATCTATACGCTATCGAAGGATATAGTCATAAGGAGGTATCAAAAATGCTCGGAATAAGTGAAAACACTTCGAAATCTCAATTAAGCAGGGCACGGGGTTTACTGCAGCAAAGGCTATTGGAAAGCGAAGATATTATAAAATCAAAAATGACAAATCATGAATAATCGAGGATTAGACGGACTGTTTAGGAAACGTTTGGAAGGATATCAGGAGAAGCCCTCAGATGCTGCATGGGAAAAATTAGATAACCGATTAAAGTCTAGAAAGAATAAAGTCTGGTGGCAATTTGCTAAAGTTGCCGCTGTATTAACCCTTATCGCTTGCAGTGTCTACTTGTTTAACCTTTGGAGTCAAACGGGTGTTTCAAATCAAGCAATCTCCGAAATTACCCCAGAGAATAACGAGGAAAAGCAACCTGCCCCCCAACAAATTGAAGAGTTAGTAGCAGAATCAGCCACTCCCATTAGCAATAATGAGAAAAAAATTGAAAAGCAATCCGAAAAAGCTACACCAGTAGAGAACAAGCAGGCTCCCATAGCTACGCCGTCATCACCGACAACTGAAGAAGATCATGTCTCTCCATCAAAAGAAACTCAAATAGAACTAATGCAAGCTTCTCAGACAAAGATCTTGGCGGATAAGTCATACAATCAAGATTACATTCCTAAGGAACAACCTCCGCAAAATGACCCGGAGATACCTGCACAGGAGCAAGAAGATATTAATACCCTGGCAGATCCAGTTAAAACCAAGATCACCATCACTTATAAGAAATCTCCGGCACCTCCGGAGCCTACTTTGGCTCTTATTGATGAGCCAGTAGAAAAAACACGTGGCGTAAAACGGCTTTGGCGAAAAGCTCAGAATATCAGGAATACTGATCTAAGTTTAGCTAGACTAAGAGCAGCTAAAGACCAACTTCTCGTGTTCGATAAAAAAAGTAAAGCGAAAGAAAAATCGAATTAATATGAATCGACCTATATATATAATAGCACTGTGTTTGTTCTCAGCATGGAGCTTCGCAAGCAAAGCCATGGGGCAATCAGGGGATGCACCTCAGGATACGGTAATAATTGAGCTCGAAAACAACACCCGTATAATTATTTATACCAATGGTGTGGAAGGCCTTCGAGATTTACAAAAGTATGATTTGAATGCCATGCTGAAAGACCTCAGCATGAGCATTGATTCTTCTGAATCCGAAGTGAAACAATTAGTAATTGAGGATGAAGGTGGGGAAAGGTATTTATCAGATACCACGATAGTACTAGATGATGATATCGAAGTATTACACGGTACAGACAGCGCCCCGGACATAAAAATACGTTTGGGAACCTATAGAATTAGTACTGATATTGACGACTGGGACGAGTTAGAAGATGAAGTGGAAGATTGGGATCATGGTCCAGAATTTAAAAAATCTACTCGCATTGAAGAGGCCCCTAGAACTTTTGATTCTTTTGAAATTGAGATCGGAACTAACAATTATCTGGAAAACGGTGACTTCCCGGATTCTGATGGTGCACCTTATGCGGTGCGTCCCTGGGGTTCCTGGTATGTAAGTTTAGGGTGGATGAGAACAACCCATGTTTCTGGCCCCCTTTTCTTTGAATGGGGTACGAACTTTAGTTGGTACAACTTTAAGTTTGAAAACGAACAAATAACGTTGCAAAAAGGACCGGAAATGGCCGAGTTTATCGCTTTCCCTTCTGAGATTAATGGAAAGAAAAGTAAACTAACTGTGTCGCACATCAATGTGTCTTTTGTACCCCTGTGGGATTTTAGTGGAGGGAAACGTAAAGTAAAAAGCCTGGAGGCTCCTGGAATCAAGATTGAAAATTACAAACAGCAAGGATTTAGAATTGGTGTTGGGATGTATGCCGGTTACCGATTAGGTAGTCATACCAAAGTCAAGTTCAGACAAAATGGGGATACGGATAAAGATAAGGACAACAGTAATTTTTTCTTGGAAAATTTCCGCTATGGCGTACGACTAAGAGTAGGTGTTCGAGGTTTAGATATGTTTGCTAACTATGATTTAAACGATATGTTTAACGCGGGACGTGGACCAGAACTAAATGCCTTTAGCTTTGGAATAATTCTTTAAAAAAAATCCTACTCAGCTTATTCGGACCCCCTTTTTAGGGGGTTAATTTTTACCAGAAACTTACATCCGTCGGGTATTGATAGTCAGTGGAGTGTTTCTAGACAATATCAATGGTACTTTTGACTCTATAATTTTTTTGATATGATGTATAAAGTAAAAATAGCAACCTGGGTCTGTCTGGTAGCATTTCTTGCCGCCTGTAGCGATAGTCCTGAGAATGTAGATGAAGAGATCACCGCAGTAGATATTGCGAACGTAGGTTCCATGGATGAGGCTACTACCAATTTTATAGAGGTAATTAGTATCTCCAATGAAATCCTTACAGATTTGGGTCAAATTA
>JAJCYK010000411.1 GCA_029262935.1 Cytophagales bacterium
TGGCAAAAAGTCCCAGAGGAACTAAGATTGGAATTAATATGGCTTCCATAATATAAAAGGTTAAATAGCAATTTGATTTCGGAATTAAGACGTCAGCAATTCTAAGTCGGTTACACCCCAGTTAAAAATAAATTTTTGAGCGTATTAATCGGTGTAACCTAAAAGAAGACCATGGCGTCCAAACGGCAGTGGGTACAACAAAAGAGACTGATATAGCACTAATTGACCAGATTAGAACTGGAAATGTTTCGGCTTATCGCCAAATGGTGGATCGGTATAAAGATTATGTTTATACCGTAGCCTATCGAGTTCTAGCTAACCGAGAGGATGCAGAAGAGGCTGCTCAAGATGCTTTTGTAAAAGTTTACAAAGGAATCTCCAGCTTTAAGGGCAACTCGAAGTTCAGCACCTGGCTTTATCGCATTGTACTTAATACCGCTATCTCTTATAAACGGAAAAAGAAAATCCCTGTGGAAACACTGGAAGACTACAAGTTAATAGGAGACGGTGAGATTAGTAAAATGCATGAGTATCAACAATTGGAGCAAAGAAAGTTTCTCCAATTGGCGCTGAATACCATGTTGCCTGATGATGTGTCGGTAATAACTCTATTCTATTTTAAAGAATTAAGTTTGGAAGAGATGTCAGAAATAACGGGAATTGCCGTTAATACATTGAAGGTGAAATTATTTAGGGCTAGGAAAAGACTTTCAGATACCCTAAGTAAGATGTTAAAACAAGAAGTAACCTCCTTGATATGAGTCGATTTAATGAGGAAATGATTTTTAAGTATTTGGATGATGCCTGTTCGGCTTCAGAAAAACAGCGCATCCAAAAAGCCCTAAGCGAAGACAAGGTGTTTAGACTAAGATTCCAGCAATTGGAAGCAATACACGAGAGCTTATCAGCCATGCCTTTAGAGCGAAGCCCTGAGTCTTTGACCAATGAAGTAATGGACAAGGTTGAAGCATTACCGCATAGTAGATATTATCAGAGTGCTAGTGTGTTCTCCGGGAGTCGCTTTTTAATAATTAGCGGGATTCTTACCGCATTAGTTGCGGTAATCTCCTTGTTTAATTCCGGATATCTCAGTTTAGAATCTCTAGAAACCGCGGCAGAAGGTTATCAACTGGTCGAGGAATGGTCCTTAGTAAAAGGATACTTTAATCAAAGAATGCTGACCAATATCATGTTGGTGATCTTCGGAGTACTTTCTTTAGTCTTACTGGATCGAGTTGTCCTGAACCCCTTTTTCAAGAAGAAAGTAAGTAATTCCTATTAATTACCTAATAATTCGAAATCCTTTGAAATCCTGATTGGGACCTTCAGAGTAAACTACTTGTGTAACCCTGGCATAGGCCGGGCCTTGTTTACACCACACCACAAATTTTTCTAAAGTGTCTTTTTCTCCTTCTGCGGCGATGATTACGGAACCGTCCTCTTCATTCTTTACCCAGCCAACCACTTTAAATTCATTGGCCATCCGCACCGTATTGGCCCTAAAAAAGACCCCTTGTACCTTTCCATAAACGCGAATATCATAATGCATTAAGTAATAGGTTTGGGTTTTAGAACTTGTCCGAGGTTAGCCACACCAACTTGATCTATACCTGCTGCTTTGATCATTTCACTTTCATCTGTGCTGCTTAACCGAGTATAGATTTTAATTCCCATATCTGGTGGCGTCATTGCGCGCAAGGCTTCAAGGGAATCTTGATTTATATCTGGGCTTAAAAAAGTTATATGGTCTGCCCCCGCATCCTTACAAAGCACACATAACCCTATTAGCTCATGACCCGCTAAATAGTGGCAATCTAACAATACATTTAATACTTTTCCCTGCTGATGAACTAGTTGAGCACATTTGGCAATTTCGATCTTTACCCAAGTCATCCCGGATTTGAAAGCAGAAAGGTTCAGGCTAAGGGCGATCTCATCAGCACCATGTTTTAGGGCTTGTTCAATTTGAAAAATTTTGGTTTCGGTCATTTGATAGCCATGGGGATAACCAACCGCCACAATTAACGGAATGCCACTTTCACCTAAGTCTCGCGCAGTCTTCTTAGCCCAAAAAGGGAGCACACAAATGCCCGCCAATTTGTGCTCTTTAGCTTGGACTAAAGCCTGGTCCAAATCTTTACTAGTCACATCAGGATGCAGATATGTCCCTTCTAAGTACGAGTGAAATGACTTCAATACGCCTGTAGCAGTTTTAAATCTAAGGTAATAAAATATAGAAACCGATGGTAATGGCTTCCCTATTTTAATGCACGATCCCACACTCCTTACATAGCTTACGCTTTCCTACAGGTCGCTTTTTGGGTTTTCGCTTATGCCCAAAATAGGAAGGGTCAGCGTATTGGGGACGATCTTTGATTCTTTCAATCTTTTTGTATTTCTTGGCATTGCTTTTCATCCGTTGCTGGTACTCTTGTACTGCATTTGCTTCTAAGCTGCCATATTTTTTTCCTGAGTTACTTTTGCCTCGTTTGCGATTTCCTTTGAATAAGTTATCGCTGTTGCCTGGATCCCGGGAGGATGGAGCATCTTGTACCTGTTCTTTGCGATCAGGTTTATTCTTATCTTTTTTTTTGGATTGTGCCTGACTGCACCATACTCCTCCAATCATTAATATTATTAAAAACCCGTACTTCATAGCTTAACCTTCATCGTTACCTGTTGCCATATTAACATAAAATAATGGGTTTCATTGTGTGAACTTCCCACAAAATTAATGAATGCAATGTTTAAGGCAAAATCGCCGTAAATACGTCAAACCTAGGTCAAAATAAGGCTGATTTTAAAACTAACAACTATATTGTAAGCATCTATACCTATGTACAACGCCGAGCAACATCATTTACTAAACGAGCTACTAGATAAGTACCAAAAGCAGAAGCCAGTTATGGATCCTGGAAATTTTCGGGAATTCTGCACCCGTCTTGGTGCTAATTTCAATGTTATCAATACGTTGTTCCATGAGCTTTACGGGCACCGAAAGGACCACAAGGAGCAATTAAAACAATTGATAGACAAGTTGTACAATGCCTTTCAACAAAGGCATGCTGATTTAAAAGAGCAAGATCGGGACCGGCAAAAAGATCCACAATGGCTTTTAAGCCAAAAGTGGGTAGGCATGATGCTGTACTTGGAACATTTTTCAAAGGATCTAAAAGGCTTTGAAGAGAAGTTAGATTATTTACAGGAGTTGGGAGTAAACTGGGTCCACTTGATGCCTTTGTTGGAAGCTCCCGTCAAGGAGAGCGACGGAGGATACGCAGTAAGTAATTATCGTAAGGTGGATCCTAAATTCGGTACTATGGCAGATATCCGCAAGATTGCCAAAGAGTTTCGAAAACGCGACATGCTACTAACCTTAGATATAGTTCTAAATCATACTTCAAATGAGCATGAGTGGGCTCAAAAAGCGATAAAAGGGCAGAAGAAATTTCAAGACTATTACTATATGTTCGAAGACCGTCAGATTCCTGATCAATTCGAAAATTATATGCCCGAAGTATTCCCTGTGAATAATCCCGGTAATTTCACTTTTGTCGAACCCTTAAAAAAATGGGTCATGACCGTGTTCCACCAGTATCAATGGGACCTAAATTATAGAAACCCTCAGGTATTTGGTGAAATGACTGATAACTTGCTTTTCCTAGCCAATCAGGGGGTGGATATTTTGCGTCTTGACGCCCCGGCGTTTCTGTGGAAGGAAATGGGCACCAGCTGTCAAAATCTTCCTAAAGCCCACACTTTGTTAAAGCTACAAAAGCGCTGTACAGAAGTAGTAGCTCCGGGAGTTAAGTTTATTGCTGAGGCCATTGTTGCTCCTTTGGAAATCATAAAGTATTTCGGCAATGACAGCAACGATCATGAGTGCGAAATAGCGTACCATGCCCCTTTAATGGCTTTGATATGGGAGGCACTAGCCACTGGAGAGACGGCGTTGCTAAACAAGGTAATTAAGAATCTTCCGCAAAAGCCTTTTGGTACCACTTGGATCAACTATGCCCGTTGCCATGACGATATTGGCCTGGGATTTGATGATTCCTTTATTTACGAGCTTGGACGCGACGCTAAACTTCATCGCACGTATATCCTGGACTATTATACCGGTAAGTTTGCTGGCAGTCCAGCTAAGGGCGCCCCTTTTATGTTTAATCCGAAGAGTGGAGATGCCCGAATTTCGGGTACGTTGGCATCCCTAGCTGGACTCGAAACAGCCATAAACACGAAAGATAAAAAAATAGAGAAAACGGCCATAGACAAAGTCATTCTGGTGCACAGCATCATTATGTCTTTTGGAGGTCTTCCGTTGATTTATAGTGGGGATGAAATTGGGCTGCTCAATGACTATTCTTATCAGAAAGACTCTGCAAAAGCGTACGATAATCGCTGGATGCACCGTCCATTAATGGATTGGAAAGCCGCCAAAAAACGGGAGAAAAAAGGAAGTATTGAACAAAGACTATTTACAGCACTTAAAAAATTAATAGCCATCCGAAAAGACTCTCCAGAATGGTCGGACTTTAACAACAATGATTTGAGATATTGTGAAAATAAACATGTAATGGTTTATTTAAGATTGGATGATAGAGGGCGCAATACTTTGGCTATGGTTAATTTTCACGGCTCGGAACAATTTGTGAAGAAAGACATCCTATTTCGCCATGGATTTGACATGACCGGGGGAGTTGTTGATAAGTATTCCGGAAAGGCCCCGTCATATAATGATGAGTTGGTTGTATTTAAACCCTATCAATTTTTCTGGATCATTGACAAGGTCCACCATCATGCTCAAGTTTGACTCGTTACATTTGCTTACAACCATGGTCGAAGTATGCGGGTCTCTAAGGTATGAACCGCTACCTATTAATTTTAGTTTTTACACTATTCATAGGTTGTGACGACATTGGCCTGCAAACACCCCATCCATGTCGCACATCTACTGCCATCGCTGTTACCGCGGATGACGAACCAGGCACGATTCGTTTTGACGATCGATTTGCTCAATATGTCATTAAGAGTGCTCCGAGCTTTCCCAACATTGATACCCAGTGGACCCATCTCGTTTGCGATTTAGCAGAAGAATTTCAAGTAGAGGGATTGCAAGTGGTGTTTAGTGGTACCAAGCGAAATTTTAACGAAAATGAAATTCCCAACATGCTTACAGGTGGTGAGGAATTCTTTACTGTGGTCATTACCAAGCTTGAAAAGCTAAATTAGGTCTTTCCGTTCATAACAAATTTCATAGTTACTTTTGATTTTGTTTAATAATGGATTACCATTAGGTTACCATATTTGCGGGTATCAATGCGACCGTTGGATTATAAAACCATAGGAGAAGAAAACCACCTTACTTTTGATAGTATCAGACGATATGTGCTTAAAGAGTTGTCTCAATTAGGCGAGGAGGAAGCAAAATCTCATATCGAAGGATGCCCCAGATGTCGCAGCATTGAACAATCATTGGCTTTTCCATCTAGTTATCGACGCAATAATATTCAGGACCGTTACATGCCAAAGGTATGGTGGGGAGTTTTACTATTTGTGCTAGCCCTGGGTATTTTAACCACATATTTTGTGCTTAGAAATAGCCCCTCAGAACCGGTTTCGCTTCAGGAAGTAAACATTCCTATTGCGAATTCTGAGGCTGAAGTACCAGTGGAAAGTGAGGCGGCACCTGTTCTAGAAGCTATAGATACCTTATCTCAGATTACAGACGAACCTACAGTGGCGGACCCTATTTCGACAAACAAAAAGTTTGATAACTACATTGAGAAACCACAAAATCAACCTCAACCACAAGTACGAGGTATTTATGGCAAAATTACCCAAGATGGGCAGCCCGTGCCAGGTGTAACAGTAATGACTCCGGGTAGTAGCAAAGCCAGAATTACTGATGCTACTGGCAAATATTATATCCAAGTACCATCTTATGCCAAATCACTGATATTCATCTATCAAGGAAAACAGTTAGTAAAGGGGATAAGTTCAAGTTCAAGAAGACTGGACCTTCAATTAAATGGCGAAGATATGACCTATCCAACTCGACCGGCTACTGCCCCTGGTGCTTCAAACGATAGTTTACAATAATTTAACCGCTAATTTTCGCCCACATAATTGTGAATCGTCAGGTATCCATAGGAATCATACAAAGAACTTGTTCCGCCCACCCCGCGGAAAATCTGCAGACCACCATTCAGGAAATCCGTAAGGTGGCAGCACAAGGGGCACAAATTATTTGCTTGCAAGAGTTGTTTCAAACCTTATACTTTTGTGATGTTGAAGATCATGCCAATTATGACTTAGCCGAGTCTGTTCCTGGTCCCACTACCGAATTGTTGCAATCGGTGGCAAAGGAATTGCAAGTTGTTATCGTAGCCTCTCTATTTGAGAAACGCGCCTCTGGGATCTATCACAACACGGCCGCAGTTTTGGACGCTGATGGCCGTTATCTGGGGAAATACCGAAAGATGCACATCCCAGATGATCCTGGATACTACGAGAAATTTTATTTTACTCCCGGAGATTTAGGATACCAGGTTTTTCAGACGAAATACGCTAAGTTAGGTGTCTTGATTTGTTGGGATCAGTGGTTTCCAGAAGCGGCAAGAATAACCAGCCTAATGGGGGCGGAGGTTTTGGTTTACCCTACTGCAATTGGGTGGGACAGCGCCCAGGACGACGCTACGAATCAAGAACAATATGATGCCTGGCAAACCATACAACGAGGACATGCCATTGCCAATGGTGTGCACGTAGTAGCCACCAATCGTGTTGGGTTGGAAGGGAACAAGGAATTTTGGGGTGGCTCACTAGTGGCCAACCCTATGGGGAAGTTGTTGTGGCAAGCCTCCGGTGGGGCTACTTCCCAAGTGGTAGCAATTGATCTGGAACAGTCTGATTACTACCGCACACATTGGCCCTTTTTGAGAGATCGGAGAATCGATAGTTATCAAGACATCAACCAAAGATTTTTGGACGAACCATGAACCCTCAAGCTGAAGGATTTTACTTCCCACCTGAGTGGCACCCCCACGCAGCCACCTGGCTGAGCTGGCCACACAACGAAGAAACCTGGCCCAATGGTATCGCCAAAGTCTACCCCAGCTACATTGCCTTTATCAAGCTTTTAACCAAAGCAGAAATAGTGCACTTAAATGTGAATGACGCTTCCGTGGAATCGCAAGTAAGGGCGACATTGGTTGATCATGAAGTTGATATTTCACAGGTAAAATTTCATCTGAATCCGACAAATGATGCCTGGATTCGTGACTATGGCCCAAGTTTTTTGATTAATACACACCGTGGTCAAAAGATGATGGTGAACTGGAACTACAACGCATGGGGAGGAAAATACCCTCCCTATAACCTGGATAATGCCATCCCTAAGAAATTGGCCATCATGAACGGTTTGCACATGGCGCATCCGGGTTTAGTGATGGAAGGAGGATCCGTGGACTTTAACGGGCAAGGCACCCTCCTTACTACTACCTCCTGCCTGTTAAACCCAAATCGCAACCCAGGTTTTAACAAAGTAACCATCGAGAACGCATTACAAAAATATTATGGTGTAAGACAGGTCTTATGGTTGGAGCATGGTATTGCCGGAGACGATACGGATGGACATATTGACGACATCACTCGATTCGTATCTGAAGATACTGTGATCACCATGGTAGAGGAAGATCCATCAGAAGTAAACCACCAACCCTTGGCTTCTAATTTTGCTGCCCTTCAAAAAATGAAACTGTGGGATGGTAGACCATTAAAAGTAATTCCGATCTCCTTGCCAAAACCACTATATTACCATAGCCAGCGTCTCCCTGCTAGCTACGCGAATTTTTATATTTGTAATGCCGCGGTCATTGTGCCAGTTTTTGGTGATGCCCACGATCAGATGGCCATAAAAACACTCCAATCCCTGTTCCCGGACCGCCCGGTTAAAGGGATTGACTCGCAAGATTTAATTGGAGGACTAGGAAGTTTTCACTGTTTGAGTCAACAAGAACCAAAGGTTTAAGCGATTAATTCTTTTGCTTTGCCAACAATTTTAAGTTATATTCGTTGTTTTACTATACGGGAGAGGACATCTCTACCATTTTTTAAATTAATATTAGGGCCATAAGTGAAGGTATTAGCAAAGATCGGATTGGTTGCAGCGGCGGCGGCTACAGTGTTGTTTATATTTGTGTTTGAAGTTTACAAGCCTAAGTTGAAAAACCAAACTATGTCAGCAGCTCCGGAAGCTGGCGTAGTAACTGACGTGCCAGAGGTTAATGAGCCAACTCCATCCCCTATCATTCAAGAACAGACCTCGGTACCAGAAGAGGTTATTGAAACACCGGAAAGTACTACTCCGGTGGAGACACCTATTGAACCAATTGTAGAGACACCAGTACCTGAGGAGTCCAGCCCCGTGGAGGATGTACCATCCGTACAAATGCGCCGTATTTACGGGAAGATCACACTAGCTACTTCCGGCGAAAACTTAGCGGGTGTAAACATTATGATCCCGGGTAGCAATGTGGCTAAAGTCTCCAATAACATTGGAGGATATACCATTCAAATTCCCCGGGGTACCCGTGAATTGGTCTTTATTTACCGCGGAAAGAAGATGGTCCAGCGACTTAGTTCGAGCAACAATTTGCTGAATGTTAAGTTGAACCTGGAGACCATGCAGTACGATTAATTTCCCAAGATTCTTTACTTTATCTTACAGTGGTTTTTCAAGCTACAGTATCAATTATTGCCAAAATTTGGACATATTAGACTCCAACATTTTAGCATTTAATTGAAAAACCATTATGAAGTACGTTGTTTTCCTTTTAAGTTTCCTAGTTAACATTCCAATTTTAGCACAACAGGGCACCTTACTTGAAAGTCAATCCATGACCAGTAAAATACTAGGCAAATCCGTTGAGTTTAGCCTTTATCTGCCCCACGATTACGAAACCTCCCAGCGAAACTACCCGGTGATGTATTTGTTACATGGCTATACTGATGATGAAACAGGATGGACCCAATTTGGGGAAGTTAAGCAGATCGTGGATAGTAACATCAACAACAGTGATGTAACTGATATGATAATCGCGATGCCTGATGGTGGATTACACTGGTATGTCAATTCGTTTGATGGAAAGACCAAATACGAGGATTTCTTTATCGAAGAATTTATACCCTACATAGAGAGAACCTATCGAGCACGAGGCACCAAGGAATTCCGGGCAATTTCCGGGTTAAGCATGGGCGGACACGGCACGTTACTTTATGCTATGAAACATCCTGACATGTTTACCGCTGCCGCCCCTTTAAGCGCAGCTGCTTGGGGATATGATGATGTGTTAGTAAGTAAACAGGAAGATTGGGATAGGTATTTTGGATTCATATTTGGAGAAGGCCTGGAAGGCGAGGCCCGAATTACGGATCATGTAAAAAACAATTTGGCGTTGTATTTGGTAGACAGCCAAGATCCTGAAAAACTAAAAACGGTGAAGTGGTATATCGATTGTGGTGATGACGACTTTCTGATTAATGGCAATATGGCCTTGCACAAAAAGATGACAGAAAAAGAAATTCCCCATGAGTTCAGAATAAGAGATGGTGCCCATAATTGGACTTACTGGCGCACTGCATTACCAGAAGTTTTGAAATTCGTTTCACAGAGTTTCCATCGATAAACCTTCAAGTTATGTGGATTTTCCGATTGATCTTCTTGCTGTTTCTGGTGAGTTGTAGCTCACCCGTTCCGACAAGTGAAATGGTCTGGGAACCTGTAATTTTGGACCTACAGCAAGCAAACCGTCTGGCAACACTCCCTTTAAAGTGTCTGCAACATGAATATCCCAACAAACTAAATCAGACTTTACAAGACAGTTCTTCTTTAGCTTCACCGCGTGATTTACATCCTTCCTTCTATGGTTGTTTTGACTGGCATTCTTCCGTACACGGACATTGGATGTTGGTAAGATTACTTAAGAGCTTTCCTCAGATGGATCGAGCTCAAGAAGCCCGTGACAAACTGCAGGCCAATCTAGCATCAGCGAATGTGGCTCAAGAACTCCTTTATTTTCAAAGACCACAGGAAAAGTCCTTTGAGAGAACCTATGGTTGGGCCTGGTTGCTGAAGCTGTCAGAGGAACTTTACACCTGGGAGGATGCTTTAGGTCAAGAACTTTATCAAAACTTATTACCACTGACCGATCTAATTGTACAGCGTTACCAGGAGTTTTTACCACGATTAAACTATCCTATCCGAGTTGGTGAACATACCAATACAGCCTTTGGCCTCAGCTTTGCTTGGGACTATGCGAAAACTACTGGAAATCAAGAACTAATGCAAAGTATAAAAAGCAGAGCTCTGGCATTTTATCAAAACGACCACCAGTGCCCTGTTAGTTGGGAGCCCAGTGGGTATGATTTTCTTTCCCCCTGTTTGGAAGAAATCGATATCATGCGCCGCATCCTTACCACTGAACAACTGCAAATTTGGCTGAAAAAGTTTATGCCTGAACTATCAAATCAAGAATTTAACCTTGAACCCGGAAAAGTTTCCGATCGCCAGGACGGTAAGTTGGTTCATCTTGATGGTGTAAATTTTAGTAGAGCTTGGTGTCTATTTGGTTTGGCCAACACCTTACCTGAGTATGAGCATTTGCAAGGAGTCGCCTATCAACATATTAGTTATAGCCTACCCAACGTCATTGATGGTAGTTATGAAGGTGAGCATTGGTTGGCTAGCTTTGCTTTATTCGCATTATTTCAAGCTCCAGACTTTAACCCATAAAGTTACTTGCCTCATGGTTATAATACATCGGCTATAGATATATGAACAAATTGTCATATATTTGTGTTACTACTTTATGACAAAGACACTGAATGTAAAAAAACTAGAGGCTGTAGCATTTATTCTCAAAACCATTGCTCACCCTACCAGATTAGCTATCATTGATTTGCTAAAGAACCAACCACAATTATCTGTAAGCGAAATCTGCACGCAATTAAGCGCAGAACAGTCTTTAATTTCACATCATTTGTCCAACATGAAATTGAAGGGAATTTTGGGGAGCGACCGTCAAGGCCGTAACATATATTATTACTTGAAATTGAAAGAAGTGTTGGCGGTTATTGATTGCATGGAAGCTTGCGAGGCGCTGGATTTCTAAAACAAATTAGCCCATGAACCATCTTCACAAAACCGGTCTATGTCTCATCTAAAAGGTTTTGTACCCTTGTTACAATGGCTACCCTTGTATGGGAAGGAGCAGCTTAAGGGTGATCTAGCCGCGGGCGTTACGGTAGGTGTTATGTTGATTCCCCAGGGTATGGCCTACGCTATGCTTGCCGGTTTACCCCCTATCTATGGTTTGTATGCGGCAACCGTACCCTTGATTCTTTATGCCATATTCGGCACCTCCAGACAACTGGCAGTAGGACCAGTGGCAATGGTGTCCTTACTCATAGTTAGTGGAATTGGTGATTTAGCAGTGACTGGAACTGACCAGTATATAGCTTTGGCTCTGACCTTAGCTTTAATGGTAGGGTTCATCCAATTAATGTTAGGCGTGTTTCGGTTGGGGTTTTTAGTCAATTTTTTATCTCACCCGGTAATTAGTGGGTTTACCTCAGCGGCGGCTTTGATTATAGGACTTAATCAACTTAAACATTTGACCGGAATAAGCCTGGCACGTAGCAATCATGTTCATGAAATCATCAGGGAGTTTTTCGTAAAGTTTGCCGAACTGCACCCCCCTACTTTGTTTTTGGGCCTTATAGCCATTGCTATTATTCTGGGATTGAAGCGATGGAACCGGGCCATTCCTGGACCTTTGGTGGCCGTAGTATTGGGTATACTTGCTACTTCTTTCTTTGGGCTTCATCAACAAGGGGTTCAAATAATAAAAGATGTCCCTCAGGGATTGCCCTCATTAACCCTACCAAGCTTCCAACTTCTCGACCTGCAAGCCTTACTTCCCGTGGCAGGTACCATTGCCTTAATTGGCTTCATGGAATCATTTGCAGTGGCCAAGGCCGTTCAAAGCAAGCATAAGGATTATAAAATTGATGCCAATCAAGAATTGATAGGTTTAGGCATCGCCAATTTGGGTGGTGCGTTGTTTCGTTCCTTTCCAGTTACTGGAGGATTTTCCCGTACTGCAGTAAACGATCAAGCCGGAGCTCGAACAGGAATGGCCTCAATAATTAGTGCCTTGTTGATCATTTTAACTTTACTGTTTTTGACTCCCTTGTTTTACTATTTGCCCAGGGCCATATTAGCCTCGGTTATTATGGTAGCGGTGTTTGGACTTATTGATTTCCAAGAGGTACGCCATTTATGGCACACCGACAAAAAAGATTGGGCCATGCTTATGGTAACCTTCTTAGCGACCTTGTTTATTGGTATAGAGGAGGGCATTGCCCTAGGAGTTTTATTGTCATTGGCCTTAGTATTGTATCGCACCAGCTACCCACATGTGGCTTTACTTGGGAAGATTCCTGATACAAAGATTTATAGAAACCTGGATCGATTTGAGGAAGCAGAGAAACGGGCCGATTTAGCAATCATGCGGTTCGATGCTCAATTGTTTTTTGGAAATGCCGGCTACTTTCAGGAGTTGATGGAAGGTTTTATGAGAGACAAGCCGGAATTACAACTAATTGTGGTTAACTCAGAGGCGATCAATTCTCTAGATTCATCAGCCGTACACATGCTTAGAGATGTGCTAGAAGAACTGGAGAGTCAGCAAATAAGTGTGGCTTTTACTGGTGTTCGTGGACCAGTAAGAGATGTAATGCATAGAAATGGCCTCTTAAAAATAATTGGGCATAAAAGCTTCTTTAATACTACTGCCGAAGCCGTGGAGTATTACGATGAAAACTATGCAGAGCATCCCCACCGCCACTATGCCACGCAATCCAATTACCATCCCAAGCCCGGAAAGTAGCTTTGTTGGACCCTGTAATAGTTTACCTTGTCGTAAGTAGTGGGGAACTTGGCGCCATCCTTACTTGGAAATAGAGAGGCACTTTCATAGTGAACTGGATTCGCTTTCAATTCCGGATGGGTTTATTGTAATTAGGCCTATATTTTAAATAAACACCCCGACACGAGGCCGGGATGTTCTCTGCAGACTCAGTTCGCAGTAAGCTTAAAAAATAACTTGAAACCAATAGCAACTTCAATCTCAACACCTGTTGCTTAAAACGTTATGTTCCAATGTAATAGAAATCATAATGCACTATGGGTTATTTCGACTAGCCCAGGTAAACTATCGATTGCAATCGGTTCTTGGGCTATTAACATTTGCATTCAACCACCAATGAGGTCTTTTTAACGTTAATTTTAGGCCCACATTGGATTAATTTTTATATTCAAATCCACCCAAGACTTAACCATGAAAAGCACGGTATTGATAATAGTTGCTTGTTGTACTCTGGTTGCTACAGCCCAGAATAATCCACATCTTCAAGCCGTTGATATTTTCGACTTGGAATATGTTTCCGATCCACAAATATCCCAGACAGGTGATCGTGTGCTATATGTAAGAAACTTTAAAGATATTATGACGGATAGGAATCTGTCAAACGTTTGGATGGTTAATTACGATGGTACTAAACACAGACCGGTAACTACCGGCAATCAGAACGACCATACCCCTCGATGGTCACCTAGTGGAGACCGAATAATATATGTTTCAAACAAGGACCAATCCTCCCAAATCTACTTGAAATGGCTAGATACAGGAGTTGAAACTAAACTTTCCAATATCAATCAAAGCCCTAGCAACATTACTTGGTCTCCAAACGGGAAATGGGTGGCCTTTACTATGTTTGTGCCCACAGAGGCTACACCTTTGGCCACACTAAAGGGTAAGCCCCAAGGTGCAGATTGGAACGAACCTCCAAAGTTTATAGACGACATGACCTATCGCTCAGATGGAAGAGGTTATTTAAAGGAGGGGCATGCTCAATTGTTTATTATCTCTACTGATGGAGGCACTCCCAGACAAATTACATTTGTTGAAAACAATGTAAGCAGTCCAGCCTGGGCTAAAGACAATCAATCCTTATTTTTTGACGCCAATTTACATGAAGACAGGGACCATAACCCTAGAAACATTGATATCTATGAGGTTAACATTTCTACCAGTACAGTCCAACCCATTACTAACCGTCAAGGAGTTGATTCTAACCCAATAGTGTCTCCCAGTGGAGCGATGATAGCCTTCACAGGTTACGAAGATCGTTATCAGGGCTATCAGATAAGTAGGTTGTATACCATAAACAAAGATGGTAGTGGCCTTAAAGAAATTTCGGCTGGGCTGGATCGCGATGTAAGCAACGTACAATGGGCGGGTGACGGAAAAGGGGTTTATTTTCAATATGCGGATAAGGGCAACGAAAAATTGGCCCATTTAAGCCTTTCTGGAAAAGTAACAGACTTAGCTAGCAACGTGGGTGGCCTTTCTACAGGCAGACCGTACAGCGCAGGGGCCTTCTCGGCTACCGCTGATGGTCGATTTGCATTTACCTTGGGTGGGACGGACCATCCTGCAGATTTGGCAATAGGTGGCAAAAAATCCTCGGTAAAACGCTTAACCTCCCTTAATGATGACTTGTTTTCATATCGAAAGTTGGGAAAAGTCGAAGAGATCTGGTTTAAATCTTCCCACGACCAAAAAGATGTGCAGGGCTGGATTTGTTATCCCCCCGATTTTGATGCCTCCCAAAAATACCCCTTGTTGCTTGAGATTCACGGTGGTCCTTTTGCCGCTTATGGTCCCTGGTTTTCTTTTGAAGTGCAAATGTACGCCGCTGCAGGTTACGTCGTGCTATATACCAACCCCAGAGGAAGCACCAGCTATGGTGAGGATTTTGGGAATGCCATTCATCACAATTATCCCGGGGAAGACTACCACGACTTGATGTCAGGGGTAGATGCTTTGATTGATATGGGATCTATTGATGAAAGTCAATTGTACGTAACGGGTGGTTCTGGAGGCGGTGTCTTGACCGCATGGATCGTGGGTAATACCGACCGCTTTAGGGCAGCTGTAGTAGCCAAACCCGTAATCAATTGGTACAGTTTTGTTTTGTACTCGGACGGCGCCTCTTATCACAAATATTGGTTTCCAGGGGTACCCTGGGAGAATATGGAACATTACATGAAGCGTTCGCCTATATCCCTGGTGGGCAACGTAACGACACCTACACTGCTACTTACAGGTGAGTCAGATTTTCGCACTCCCATCGCAGAATCGGAGCAATATTATCGGGCCTTGAAGTTACAAAAAGTAGAAACCGGTATGGTGCGTATTCCGGGTGCATCCCATGGTATTGCAGCCAGACCAAGCAACCTGATGGCTAAGGTAGCCCATATATTGGCCTGGTTTGAACGATACCAGGAAGAGTAGGTTTTAACTAAAAGAGTAAAGAGTTTAACTTACCCCTTTAAACCATTCAGCATACTTTTCGCCAAGAATAGGTAGCGGTTTTTCTTTACCATTTACTGCATTCATTATACCTATAATGGCAAAAATGAATATACATAAGCTCACCACCAAAAAAATCAACTGTCCGAGAATAGGTATAACATTAATAAGTGCCAACACAATGCCGGTAGCAAAGAGTCCTAATGATTGCCGAATGTGATAGCTTCCAAAAGCATTCTTTTTTTCTTGGTTCATTATAATGGCAATAATCAATCCGATCACGGTGATGTAGGCGATTATACCAATTGTTTTGTCTTCAACGGGTGCAGACTCTGATTGTGGGGATTCCACTTGTGGGTTTTCTTCTTCCATTATTTAGTAAGTTACAATTACAGCCCTAATATATGGATTTATATGACTTTAGGAATTGAAAGTTCCAATTATCCATTTTAAAACAATATGTTACTTTTAATTATTTGGAGTTATTTTCCCCTTTGACTAAGGAAGTTCAAAAATATTCTAATACAATCTATTGAGATAACTGTCATGGTACTTATTATTTCAATCCTGACCCTGGTGATACTTGGGATTTGGTTTTGGCCTAAATCAAAAACCGCTGTTTCTATCTTCCCCAACGCCTGGAGGCAGGTAATGGACCAACGGGTGACTTTTTATAGCAACCTCCAGCAACAGGAAAAGGAACGGTTTGAAAGCTCGATTATCAGGTTCTTAAATCAAGTATCCATTGTCGGTGTAAAAACTGAAATTGGCATTGAGGATAAGTTATTAGTAGCTAGCAGTGCAATTATACCAGTGTTTGGTTTCCCCCAATGGGAGTATGTATTTTTAGACGAAGTAATTGTTTACCCTGAACTCTTTAATCACAACTTTCAACTAGGAGCCGAGGACTCTCTCATTAGTGGGATGGTAGGTTCCGGGCACATGGAAGGGAAAATGATACTTTCAAAGAAATCGCTTCATCATGGTTTCTCGAATTCAAGGGACAAAAAGAATGTAGGTATTCATGAGTTTATTCACCTAATTGATAAACAAGATGGTGTTATCGATGGTGTACCGTCGGTACTATGGGATCATACTTCCAGCATACCCTGGTTAACATTGATCAACGAAAAGATCCATAAGATCAGGAATACCTCTAGTGATATCAATACCTATGGGGGGACCAACCAGCAAGAATTCGTTTCAGTTGCCGGAGAGTACTTTTTTGAGCGACCTCACCTGCTTAAAAAGAAACACCCGAAACTATTTCAAGCTTTAAAAATGGTATTTCAACAGGACCCAACGGAAATTATTCACTCCAAATTTGCTACCAAAGAAACCTTGTCAAGAAACGCGCTCTGCCCCTGTAATAGTGGCAAAAAGTTTAAAAGATGTTGCTTAGGTACCTAAGAAAACTCATCATCAGACTTTTGCTCTTAGTTCCTTTTTCAAGATCTTGCCTGTAGCACTCATTGGCAGAGCGTCCAGGAACTCAATATAGCGGGGGTATTTGTAGTCGGCAATTTTTGATTTGGTCCAAGCCATCAGTTCCTGATCATTTATCTCATGCCCCTGATTAAGTACCACGAATGCCTTGATGTCTTCCCCCATTTTATCATCGGGGACGCCAATAATTGCTACTAGTGAAACGGCTGGATGTTTGATCATAACTTCCTCTACTTCCCGGGGATAAACATTTAACCCCCCTCTAATGATCATGTCTTTGGTGCGATCCACTATATAAAAAAAACCATCTTCATCTTTAACAGCGATGTCCCCAGAATGCA
>JAJCYK010000412.1 GCA_029262935.1 Cytophagales bacterium
AAATTGATCTTTTCCCATCGCGGTATAATCGCCAGGCATGACCCGCCAAATCTCCTCGGATAACCATTTCTACCGGTATTGGCGTGCATTTTTTGCCGATGGTAACGTGCGGGTGTGGCGTTGATAGCAACCAGTTTGGTACGATATCTTTTGTAGCATTTAGAAACTTAGCAGCAATTTGATTTAACACCTGACCCTTATGCGGAATGGGTCTTGGTAAAACTACGTCGAAAGCGGAAATGCGATCGCTCACCACCACTGCCATGGTATCAGAAAAATGGTATACGTCCCTTACTTTGCCCCGGTAGAAGCTTTGCTGGTTAGGGAAATTGAAGTTAGTCTCTTTGATGGCCCATGTCATTGCCAGCAAATTTAAGGAAGCGTGTCAGGAAAAAAAATAGAGTAGCTAAATTATTGTTTCAAAATTTCTTCTTTTTCTACCAGACCCCGTTTGAAGGTTGTTTTCTTTAGAAGTTCGCCCTGTTCATTGTAATATTCCCACACACCTAATTCCTGATCCTTAAGAAACTCCCCTTTAGAGGATATTTGCCCGTTATTATAAAACGCGGTATGTGGTCCAGTTTTTTTTCCTAGTTTGTAATGCGTCTCACTAGAGGTTTTACCATTGGAGTGATAAGTGATGGCTACGCCATGCTTCAGTCCTTGCAGAAAGGGTTGATGAGCGATCTTTTGCCCCAGAGAATCAAAGGTGGTTCTTTCTAAGATCTTTCCATCTTGATAGACCTCAGTCTTACTTAAGGTTTCATTGTGGTGATAATACTTCCATTCACCGGAAGGTTTGCCGTCTTTGGTAGCGGTAGATGCTGCTAAGACCCCATCTGGGAAATACATTTGTACTTTACTTTCTTTTTCTTGCTGACTATAATTTGCTTTCTGCTTAATTGCGCCTGTTTCAAAATACTGAAAGTTTTCTCCTTGTCTTTTACCTTGTACATAAATGTACTGGTGTTTCAATTGACCAGAATTATAGTACCCTTTATTATCTCCATGAAGCAAACCGTCTTCATAGTTGCCCGCCAAGACCAGTTGCCCTGATTGACTGTAAGTACGAAATCCTCCGGTCTTTTTCCCGCTTTCCAACTGTGATTCTGTATCCAATTGTCCATCTGGGTAATAGGTTTTAAAGTAGCCGTCTACCAGCCCATTCGTATAATTGGCTTCAGAGCGCATCTGTCCATTTTCATAGTATTTTTTTGAAATACCATTAGGCTGACCATTTTTATAAGTGATTTCACTTTTTAGCTTGCCGTTTAGATGATATTCAACAATTTGCCCATCGGGTTTACCCCTGGCAAATTTGGCCTTGCTTTTTACATTCCCGTTGTCGAAGTATGTTGTAAGATCACCTTGGATGGTATCACGTTCAAAGTACACCTCTTGTAATAGGGTCCCATTCTGGGCATATGCCTGGACCAACCCGTGTCTTCTACCATCCTTGAAATTTGTAATCCGAAGAGCCGTGCTATCTGGATAGAACTCCGTAAAGGTGCCAAATTTCACACCTTCTCGAAACTGTCCTTTAATTGCTACCACTCCATTATTGTGATACTTAAAGTAGGGGCCATGAACTTTACTGGAATCTTTGTTAAGAATTTGATACTTTTCTTTGAGCTGGATGCGCAAGGAATCGTGATACGTTCGTACCCAAGTCTGTCCAGACATTGATCCTAAACAAAACATGAGGAGCACGGATAAGAAAAACAGTCTTTTCATCATTTTAAAAAATACCCTTAATAAACGGCTATCAGAAAAAGTTATTATACTTTCTCCCAAACCAAAGCGGAGGCTCCACCACCACCGTTACAAATTCCAGCAACACCAATAGTACCTTCTTTGTGATTCAAAACACTATTTAAGGTGGTTAATATACGAGCACCGCTACATCCTAAGGGGTGACCTAGGGCTACTGCTCCACCAAAGACATTTACTTTATCGGCGTCTAAATTTAGATTAATGTTGTTGGCTAAGGCCACTGCTGCGAACGCTTCGTTTATTTCGTAGTAGTTCACATCAGAACTCTCTATACCCGCATGAGCTAAGGCTCTTGGAATAGCTAAAGAAGGGGATGTGGTGAACCATAGGGGATCTTGGGCAGCATCGGCAAAACCTCTGATCTTGGCAATTGGCGTGACTCCTAGGGCCTGGGCTTTCTCAGCTGACATTAAGACCAAGGCTGCAGCGCCGTCGTTTATAGTGGACGCATTGGCGGCAGTTACCGTACCTTCTTTTGAAAAGACGGGGCGTAAATTGGGTATTTTATCAAAATTTACATTTTTAAATTCCTCATCTTCAGTCATAAGTACTGGTTCGCCTTTTCTTTGCGGAATTTCCACTCCAATAATTTCATTTTTGAAGTATCCAGCTTCCGTAGCTTCAGCTACTCTTTTATAAGATGAGATCGCGTAGTCATCTTGCTGCTCACGGGAGATATTCATTTCCTTGGCGGTATGGTCTGCGCAATTACCCATGGCAAATTCATTATAAACTTCCCAAAGACCGTCTTTTTCTAACCCGTCTACTAGGGTACCTTGTCCATATTTATAACCAAAACGCGCGTTGGGGACATAATAAGGGATGTTGCTCATGCTTTCCATGCCACCAGTTACCACTACATCGTTTATCCCCAACATAATAGACTGAGCACCAAGCATTACAGATTTCATTCCAGAGGCGCATACTTTGTTTACCGTGGTACATGGTACATGATGTCCCAATCCCGCTTGCAGGGCCACTTGACGGGCCGGAGCTTGTCCTAGATTGGCGGAGATCACGTTTCCAATAAAAACTTCATTTACTTCTTTGGCGTCTACTTGAGCCCGATCCAAAGCCCCTTTAACGGCAATAGTTCCTAACTGGACGGCAGTGAATCCACGAAGCTGTCCGCCAAAACTTCCAATTGGGGTGCGCACGGCAGAGACTACATATACTTCATTCATGAGTGAGTTGTTTGTTGTACTACCAATCGGGCTTTCCACTTACTGGCCGTTTGGTAGCCTTTCGTTTGTTTTGTTGAATATACTGAACCTCCGCATTTCTCATAGCCTCCAGAATCATATCGGCTTTCTCTTTCGTAAAAGGAGGATCAGCCTGTTGCATGTCTGCTGGCTTGGCCTCTTCCGGCTCTTGTTGTTCGGAACTTTCTTCATCGGACTCTTTGGGATCTCCTTCTTTTTGATCTGACTCTTCACTTTGTTCCTCTCCAGACTGCTCTTGTTCCTGTTGGTCTTCCCCTGATTGTTGTTCTTCCTGTTCCTGCTTTTGATCTTTCTGCTCCTGTTCTTCTTGATCCTTTTTGTCCTGTTCTTCTTGATCTTTCTTTTCTTGATCTTGTTCCTGGTCCTGGTCTTGTTTTTCTTCCTCCTTTTTTAAGAGGTTACTGACAAGTTCGTAATTGAAACGAGCATCTTCGTTTTGAGGATTTGATTTAAGTGCAGATTTAAAAAGGCCTTTTGCTTGGGTCAGATTCTCTTTGCTGGGTTGAGGGCCACCACTTTGAAAAGCAATCACTCCCAGCTGATTAAATGCTAAAGATTTGATATTGTCTTGGGCCATCTCTGCTAGCTTCGAATAATGATCTTGTGCTGTTAGCAGATAGGATTTAGATAACTCATCTGAGACTGCCGCATTGGTATCGGTTTGGTTCTCCAGGCCTCTTACTGCTTGGTTATCGGTAGGATTAGTGAGGAGGTACGCGGTATTCGCATAATTCATCAACACCCCTTCTTCCTGTATTTTAAAAGAATCCACAAGTATTTTATAATGATCTAAGGCTTCCTGAAAGTTTCCGTTTTGATACGATCTCTCGGCCTCCGTCTTATGCTTATTGATTCTAGCGATGTTATTGAACAATCCTAAACTTGCTGCAAGAATTGTGACGACAATCAATTTCATAATCTGATAATGTTAATTCTTATAAGAAAGTCCAGCACCATAAACAATAGGGCCAAACCTAGAAAATAGTAATACTTGTTAGTAGAAACATCGACCACTCGAGTGTCTCTTAGCTCTCCTTCTATATTACTAATGGTACCAATTAAACGATTCACATCATTTTTAGTGCTATTGATTTCAAAATATTTACCATCAGTAAGGCTAGCTACGTCTTTTAGGCTCTCTGCATTTAGCTTGGAAACGACTTCTTTCCCCTGTTGGTCTCTTTTAACTCCTGACTGGGTCACAATGGTGCTTCCTTCTTGAGTACCTACTCCTAAGGTAAAGAGTTTGATACCTGCCGATTCGATCGCTTCCGCTGTTTCCTTAGTAGTTTCACCAAAATCTTCCCCATCGCTAATGAGCAAGATTACTTTTGATGTCTGTTGTGTGATGGTGGATTCTTTACCACTCAATTTTTCTAATGCCAACTTTAACGCCGGTGAAAAGTCGGTACCATTGCTTTCTACTAAATTGGTGTGCAACGTTTCAATAAACAAATTTAAAGCGCTTTGGTCATAGGTTAGGGGACACTGGACAAAAGCCTCTGAAGAAAATATGATTAACCCCAAGCGGTCGCTATTAAATGCCGCGACGATCTTTTTTAATTCAAATTTCACCTTTTCTAAACGACTGGGTTGTACGTCAAAGGCATTCATGGAAGCTGATAGATCCACGGCAATATAAATGTCTTTTCCTACTGACTTGATTTCTTGTGAGGATTCACCAAAACCGGGACCAAGCATAGCCACAATCAGTAAAGTAAAGTAGATACTCCTAACCGCCAGTTTGATAGCTACTTTACCAAAGCCTGTTCCCAAACGCTTAGACACTAAAAACATACGGGTCAGGTAGGCCAAGTATAAGCCAACAAAGATTATAATAAGTATTAATTCAGTATAGCCCAGCGATTTAGACCAGCTCATAGTTTTCTTTCATCTAAAGGGTTAAAGATAACAAAGCGCATGCGAAGCATCAACTGGTCTTATCAACCTAATTAAACCAAAATCAACGAACATCTGGCCTGAACCCCCTCTGGGAGAAGCATGGTGCGATTTGAATATTTATAGTTTTTTGTTAAAAATTGTTAAAAATTCTCACCAAGGATCAGATACAGGATATTTGTCAATATTTGGACTCAATTACCTGCAAATAGATTTAGTATAAATTATGTAATGAAATTAGCAACTCACCGTTACCCTAATACCTTGCCAGGAGTTTCTTACCGTTAGCACCGACGCTTTTTTCATTATTTTTTAAATCTAACCAAATTACAAAAATGGAAAAATTGTCAATTTTTTTTACTGCTAGGCTATGCTATTGCATGCTGATTTTTAGCCTGGTGTTGGTATCCTGTTCTAGTGACGATAATGGAGCTCCTGCAGGGCCCCAGTTAACTGGAAATAGTGAGACCTATACTTTATCTTCTCAGTCAGATCCTAACATTAGTGGTACAGTTGTATTCGCTGAGCGTGATGATAACGTGACGATAATCACCGTCTCCTTAAATGGGACTCAGGCAGGTGGAG
>JAJCYK010000413.1 GCA_029262935.1 Cytophagales bacterium
TGGAAAATGTCTTGCTACCGGAACCCTCAATCATGTATGAAAAGACCGTCCAGGGTGCACCCGCAAACCCAATGAGCGGCACTCTATTTTGCAATTCCTGTTTTGTTAAACGGATGGCTTCCATTACATAAGGTAAATCCCGCTCAGGATCAGCCACATGCAGTGCTTGCACGTCTGCCAAGGAAGTGATGGTTTTAGGAAAATACGGCCCCTTTTTTTCAATGAGCTCGTAAGGCAATCCCATAGCTTCAGGAATAACCAAAATATCCGAGAAAATAATAGCAGCATCCACATCCAAGATATCCACTGGCTGAATGGTTACTTCAGCGGCTAGTTCCGGAGTTCGTACCAATTCAACAAAACCACTAAGTCGGCTGCGAACAGCACGGTATTCTGGAAGAATTCTGCCGGCCTGACGCATGAGCCAGACGGGTGTACGAGGTACCTGCTCTCCTTTGGCTGCCCGTAAAATGAGGTCATTTTGAAATTGCATGGCCAAAGATACTAGAAAATGTATTATCGGGTATAACCTAAACAGCAATCTAATCTGCATCTCGTTTTAAAATTGATAAAATCAGTATCTTTAATAAACAACATCTAAGCCATGAGTTTACTATTTGATAACTTCAGTAGTTGGAAATCTTATTGCGAGCAAAACGCAGTACCACTTTTTCAACCCGTTATTGCTTATGAAAGTGAGCAAAAAGGAAGCAACGAAGAAGATATTTGGACCGGCCTAGGCAATGCCTATGCCGTAATGAAAGAAGCAGTACACACAGGTCTCACAGAAGACATGAATTCCCGTTCTGGGATGGTGGAAAATGGGGGTAAAAAGGTATACAATCATCACCAAACCGTATTGTCCAATGACTTTCAAAAACTAGTAGCCCGTGCGCTTGCAGCCAAGGAAGTAAACTCCTGCATGGGGCGGGTTGTAGCCGCACCAACGGCTGGCGCCTCCGGCATTTTACCGGGGACCATGGTTACGCTCCAGGAAATTCATAATCTTACAGATCGAAAGATATTAGAATGTTTGTTGATCGGGGCTGGGATTGCTTTGATTATTGAAAAGAACGCTTCATTAGCGGGAGCCGTTGGCGGCTGCCAAGCAGAAACGGGAAGTGCCGCTGCCATGGCTGCTGGTGGAATCGTTTATGCTTTAGGTGGCTCTATAGATCAAGTATTTAATGCCATTGGCATTACTATACAATGCATGCTAGGACTGGTTTGTGATCCTGTGGCTGGCTTGGTGGAAGTACCGTGTGTGGTCAGAAACGCCAGTGCGGCGGCGATTGCCTACGCCTCTGCACAAATGGCGTTGGCCGATGTAAGCGGGGTCATTCCTGTGGACGAATGTGTTATGGCTCTGGGAGAGGTGGGCCAAAGTATGGAAGATCGTTATAAGGAAACCGCCCAGGGCGGATTGGCGGCTACCCCCACCGGACGCAGAATTGCCAAAAAGGTATTGATTAATGATATTGATATTTTACCAGATTCCGCTACAGAATGATCTGGGCAATTATACTAAGTACGATACCCCAGAACACCGCGCTGCCCAACATGTAAATGAATATTTTGCCTCGGGAACTGCCCATGGCCGTAACTAATAAAGTGCCCCCAATGGGTGTGAACAAAATTGGTGTTAGAAAAGTCACCCCAAAAACTCCGAATCGATTCCAAAGGTTAAGAAAGTGTTTGTTTGTGGGCTTTTTGCCACGAGCATTCCTTATGAACTTGGGTAGCCAAAAAACTTTGATCTTTTCTCCAATCAAAATAACAATTACCACACTAGTCATCATACCGAATATGCTTAATAGAATGGTCCCCCAAGTTGGAATGCCTACCGCTACTCCTAAAGGAGGGCCGGCCATAAACTTAACCATACTCAAAAAATAAACGGAAATGTATTTTAATATCTCAGAAAACATTTGGACTTGAACTTAACACCGTATAGGTGTAATAACCATATATCAATAATAGTACCGAACCCTCTATTCTGCCAACTTGGCGCTTATGAACCATCATTGGTAGAATGATTAGAGTTATCCCCAACATCCAAATCATATCAATATTTAAGATCACATCACTGACCTCTATATCCGTTATTAGACTGGTGATTCCCAGTATGGATAATATATTAAATATGTTGGAACCCATAAGATTACCTATGGCCAAATCTGTTTGATTCTTAAATGACGCAATAGATGCTGTAACCAATTCTGGTAAACTTGTACCTAAGGCTAACACGGTTATGCCTATTACTCGTTCACTTACTCCAAAATAGGACGCCAGCCCCTTCGCACCTTCCAGAAACCATTCAGATCCATAAAACAATCCTATCCCTCCTAGTACTATGAAACTGATATCCTTTGCTAAATGTTTCCAAGTTCCATTTTTATATAGCTGTCGGCGTTGTGCAAAGTTTAGTTCAGTATGCTCCCTACGTGATTTCATAATCACAAAAGCAGTATAGCCGATCAACAGAGAAATAAATATTACGCCTTCAAAAGATTTTAGAAGGCCTTCCCTAACCAGGAAGTATAAAAGCACTGAGCTTCCCATGGTCATGGGCCAGTCGATTTTAATACTATCACTTTGTACCACAATAGGCCGAATGATTGCCGTTACCCCCAGTACCAGAGCCAAATTACAGATATTGGAACCTATAACATTTCCCATAGTGAGGTCGGGGCTGCCCGACAAAGCAGCTTTTACACTTACTAATAATTCTGGTGAGGAGGTACCAAAAGCCACTATGGTCAACCCTACCACCAAGGGTGAAATCCTAAGTCGGAGCGCAATGCTGGAAGATCCTTTGACTAAAAAATCTCCTCCCAGTATGAGGACAAAAAGTCCTAAAAAAAGAAAAATTAAATTCTGTGACATAAAAGCCTTTTCATATTTTATTTCCGAACAATAAGTCTCCGGCATCCCCCAATCCAGGTACAATATAGCCTTTTTGATTCAGTCCTTGATCTACAGCGCCGATCCATAAATTGTATGGAATCGAAAGGGACTCTTTCAAATAAGCTATACCCTCTGGGCTAGCAATTGCCAAGGCAAAATGGAGGGATTTTGGCTTACCCCATTTTAGAATGGCTTCCGTACAAGCAACCAAAGACTTTCCGGTAGCGAGCATTGGATCAACAATTATCAAGTCATTTCCTGCAAAAGGTGCGATGGCTTGATAACCCATGGAGACGGTAATTTCATCTGTCTTTCCTTCCGATCTAGAAGCACCAACGAAACCACAATCAGACTGATCGAAGAATTCTTGAAAACCTTCCAAAAAAGGCAATCCGGCTCTTATGATGGTATATAAAACTGGTTGTTGTTGAAGTACGTTGATCGAGCTTAAACCTAATACGGTTTCTACAGTTACCTGCTGGTATTCCAGACTTCTCGAAAGTTCAAAAGCCAGCAAACTGCCCAACTTTGCTAAGTTTCTATGAAACTGTCGGCGGTTGCGTTGGGTCTCTCGATTACGTATTTCTGCAAAAATATGGTTGGCTATTGAATTCGTGCTGTTCAATACAAAGATACTTTCTTGCATGTGCTTCAAGCCAACCTTGGTTGGAATATATTTTAACCGATATTTTGATAAAAGTAATAATTTAATCTCTTATTTCGACCCTTAATTTATTTTTGTGTTAATCAAATCCAAACCGCCCCATAGGAGCGGCTACTAATTAAATACCAAATGCCCGGTTCTGGTAACCAGGCATGTAAGGATTTATCAGTTTATGAATTTACTAAAACAACTATGCAACGTCCCTGCGACCGCGGGTGATGAAGGGCTTTTAAGAGATTTTCTGTGGAAATTTGTAAAGACCAATGAGAAAAATTGGCGTGTAAAACCTAAAATTCATCAAGGTAATTTCCTGCAGGACAATTTGATATTGGAATTTGGGAAACCCAGGACTGCAGCATTTGCTCATATGGATTCTGTGGGCTTTACTGTGGGCTATTACAACCAATTAATACCTATTGGGAGCCCTCAAGTACGTACCGGTGATACCTTGGTAGGAGAAGATCGCTTGGGTCCTATTACCTGTACGGTAGTGGTTTCAGAGGAAAGCGTGATAACGTATGAATTCCCCAGGGCCATAGCTAGAGGCACAGTATTGGTGTATCAATGTAACTTTCGAAGCTCTGAAGATTATGTTGAATCCTGTTATTTGGATAATCGATTGGGAGTTTACAATCTCCTAAAAATTGCTCCGGAACTTGAAAACGGATTATTGGTATTCACTTGTCGAGAGGAGCATGGCGGTGGTGCCATACCGATGTTAGCGAAATATATCTATGAAACTTTTTCCATTACACAAACATTAATTTCTGATATTACCTGGGTAACTGCAGGTGTTAGACACGGTGATGGTGTGGCCATATCCTTAAGGGATCAAGGGATTCCTAGAAAAAATTATTTGGATAGAATTCTGCTCCTGGCTGAAGAAAGTGGCGTACAGTATCAGTTGGAAGTAGAATCATCAGGGTCGAGTGATGCCAGAGAACTCCAAGCAAGTCCCTACCCCTTTGATTGGTGTTTTATAGGTGCTCCAGAGGGTGGTGTACACAGCCCAAATGAAAAAGTGCATCACGACGATATTAAAGATATGATTAACTTGTATAAATACCTGTTAAGGAATTTATAGGCAAAAGTGAAATGATGAATGGAAGAGTACCTAAAGCCTGGTGAAATTTTCACATAAATACCTATATTTGCCAGCCAAAAGCAACGTGCCGCCTAAACCCAAACTATTAAATGATTGTTCACGACAAGGAATTCGAAACCTTCATTAGTCATCAAAGCATCCTGGCAAAAACCAAAGAGCTTGCCCAGCGCATAAATGAAGATTATCAAGGGAAGTCACCTTTGTTTATTGGAGTGCTAAACGGTGTATTTATGTTTGCCGCAGATTTGATGAAGGAAATAAACCTGCCCTCGGAAATCTCTTTTATAAAGCTCTCTTCTTATGAAGACTTATCTAGCACTGGCAAGGTAAGTGAACTCATTGGACTAAAGGAGGACTTGGCTGGCAAGGACATCATAATTGTGGAGGACATCGTGGATACCGGTGAAACCATGACTCACTTGCTACGGAAGTTAGCAGAGTTAAACCCCAGCTCCATAGAGATCGCTACATTATTGCTAAAAGTTGACGTATTTAAGAAAGATATCGATTTAAAATATGTTGGGTTTAAAATACCAGAGAAGTTTGTGATTGGTTATGGTTTGGATTATAATGGACACGGTCGAAACTTAAAGGATATTTATCAAATTAAAGAGCAATGATCCCTGAGGAAGAAACTACAAACGGGCACCTGTTAAATATAGTCCTATTTGGACCTCCAGGAGCTGGAAAAGGTACTCAAAGCGAAAAAATCATTGATCGATATCAGCTGATTCATATATCTACCGGAGACCTTTTTCGCAAACATCTGGGAGAAGGTACTGCGCTTGGAATTGAGGCTCAAAAATACATGGACCAAGGCAAGTTAGTACCCGATGAAATCGTCATTGGTATGGTAGACGATAAAATTAATACTACCATAGGTGCTAAGGGCTTTATATTCGATGGCTTTCCCAGAACTGTGAATCAAGCAGAAGCTTTGGACCGGCTCTTAAATACAAAAGGTAACCAAATAGCAATTATGATTTCATTGGATGTTCCTGAAGATGAACTTAAAGTGAGATTAAGAAATAGGGGTAAAACTTCTGGTCGTAGTGATGATCAGGATGATCAAAAGATTCAAACCAGAATTACGGAATATTTAGAAAAAACGCTGCCAGTAGCCGCCTACTATTTCCAACAAGAAAAGTTGGTTAAGATCCATGGAGTAGGCGATATTGATACCATATTTAATCATATCTCAGAGGTGTTGGATCCTTTGCAGACCTAACTAATCTCAAACAACATCGTGGGCTCCTCTAATTTCATAGATCACGTGAAGCTATGCACTCGTTCCGGTTCAGGAGGAGCGGGATCAGCACACTTACGCCGTGAAAAGCACGTACCAAAAGGTGGACCTGACGGTGGTGATGGCGGTAGAGGTGGGCATGTTATTTTACAGGGTAACAATCAACTTTGGACACTCTTGCATCTCCGTTATAAGAAACATGTTATTGGAGGTAATGGAGGATCTGGAGGAGGGTCTGGCAGCTCTGGAGCACAGGGAGAGGATGTCATATTAGAAGTCCCACTAGGCACCCTAGCGCGAGTGGCTGACTCCAATGAATCAAAAGGAGAGATAACCAAACATAATCAACAGATCATATTGACTTCAGGTGGTCGAGGTGGATTGGGGAACAGTCATTTTAAGTCGTCCACCAATCAAACCCCACGGTATGCACAACCTGGTGAAGCCGGACGGGAAGAATGGATCATTTTAGAATTGAAACTTTTGGCAGATGTGGGTTTGGTAGGATTTCCCAATGCGGGTAAATCTACCCTACTTTCCACAATTTCGGCCGCTAAGCCGGAAATCGCAGATTACCCGTTTACGACGTTGGTACCAAATTTAGGCGTGGTGGCTTATCGAGATTACAAGTCGTTCGTAATGGCCGATATACCCGGAATCATTGAAGGAGCTTCTAAAGGTAAGGGCTTAGGGTTACGTTTTTTAAGACATATTGAACGGAATTCTGTGTTACTATTTATCATTCCAGCAGATTCCAAAGATGTAAACGAAGAGTATCGGGTATTGGAAGGGGAATTGGAAAAATTCAATCCTGAATTACTGGACAAATCGCGCCTTTTAGCGATTACCAAATGTGACCTTTTAGATCAGGAGCTTCAATCAGAGCTAAAAGAGGAAATCAATATCAACATTCCAACAGTATTCATTTCAGCGGTAGCCAACCAGGGCCTGGACAAATTAAAAG
>JAJCYK010000414.1 GCA_029262935.1 Cytophagales bacterium
TATATATTTTGCCAGTCTTTACCCACTAAAGCGGCTACTAACAACATTAAAGTAGAACCCGGCAAATGGAAGTTGGTGATCAATCCTTGCACACTTTTTATTTTATATGGAGGAAAAATAAAGATTTCTGTGAAACCCTGAATGACTTGCTGATTGCGTTGCTCCATTACCGATAGCACTGCGGTTAATGCCTCCTCATAACTGGGTGTTTTAGCAAATGACTGATAGGGTAGGAGTTTGTCAATGAAGAATACATCTGATAAACCGTTAAGCAATTTTACGCCATACCAATATAAGCTTTCCAAAGTTCTTAGAGAAGTGGTCCCAACAGCTACTCTGGAGGAAGTGTTTATTAAAGCTATTAGATTGGAGCGACTGATCAAAACCTGTTCACCATGCATGGGGTGGTTTGTTACTTGGGAGGTTTTTATGGGTTGAAAAGTACCAGCACCTACATGTAAGGTAAGGTATTCTTTAGTTACCCCCTGAAGCCGTAGAGATTCCAATAAAGCATTTGTGAAGTGCAAGCCGGCGGTAGGCGCGGCCACAGCTCCTTGGATTTCTGAATAAACCGTTTGGTAGCGGTCGCTATCTAGCACTTCGCTACTTCTTTTCATATAAGGTGGTAAAGGGATTTTTCCAGCTTCTTCCAGGATTTCAGTAAAGGATAGTTCTGCGGGGCTCCAGTTAAACTCCACTTCATGAGGGCCCGTTTGTACGGCGTTCAATTTCAACTCTTGATGCTGATAAGGAAGTGTCAATGTCAATACTTGCCCTTGTTTCCATCTTTTTTGATTGCCAATCATGCAGGACCAACAGGTGGCACCTGGTACCTGCATGGCCAATTGGATGTCTTTGGGCCGTTCCGGGGAAAGTAGAAAAATCTCTATTAAAGCTCCAGTATCTTTGGTGAAGAATAGGCGTGCAGGAATCACCTTGGTATTGTTGAACACCAAAGTGGTCTTTGCAGGTAAAAAATTGCCCAAGTCCACAAACTGATGATGTTTGATTTGGCCTGCGGAGTAAACTAGTAATTTACTTTGATCCCGTTGAGGCAAAGGGTATTGTGCTATACGATCAGCAGGTAATTGATACTGGTAGTCTTGTAGATCAAGTGCAGGTAAATCCATTGACACTAATTTCCACAAATATAAGTTTCCTATCTTTGAAAGGTGGAGCAATATTTCGAAAATAACCGCAAATTGTGGAACCGCCGCACGGCGTTGCACAAGGATTCTGAGTTTTATGACTTGCCAGGGTTTATGGCCGGGGCTAGTTCTTTAAAGCCTTTGGAATTGGAGGCCTTAGGAGAGGTGTCCGGTAAAACATTACTTCATTTGCAATGTCATTTTGGATTGGACACGTTAAGTTGGGCGCGCCAGGGAGCCTCAGTGACTGGAGTGGACTTTTCCGAAGATTCCATAGCATTGGCTAAAAAAATTCGTCAGGAGTCCAGCCTCCAGGCAGAGTTTATTTGTTGCAATGTCTACGATTTCCCTAAAGTTAATGATCAATTATTTGATGTGGTCTTTACTTCTTATGGGGTCCTTTGTTGGCTTCCTGACCTAAGCAAGTGGGCTCAAATCGTAAGTGATTGCCTAAAACCGGGGGGTGTATTTTATATAGTAGAGTTTCATCCTGTGCTGATGATGTTTGATGAAGTTACGGGAGAAATGAAATATCCCTACTTTCATGAAAAAGATCCCCATGCACAAGAAGTCGCCTTTACATATGCCAACCAATCCCAAGCGCTAAATCATCAAGAATATAGCTGGAACCATAGTCTGGCTGATGTAGTAAACGCTTTGTGTGATCAGGGCTTAACCATTACTTCTTTAAACGAATACCCTTTTAGCTCCTACAATTGCTTTGCTGATTTGGCGCTGGGAGCAGATGGTTATTATTGGGAGAGGAGCCGAGAAGGCCAGATGCCTTTGATGTTCAGTATTAAAGCAAAGAAGCCTTAAACAAAAAAAAGACCGTCCCGTGGGGACAGCCTCTATGTTTTCTGGTTGAAATACCGTTAACCGATTTTTGTAATCAAATCTGCTGCTCGATTGGAGTAACCAGCTTCGTTATCATACCATCCTATGACTTTAACCAAGTTACCCATGGCAGAAGTCAGATCAGAATCAAAGATACAACTGTGTGGATTGCCTACTATGTCAATAGAAACAATAGGGTCTACCGTATATTCTAAAATACCTTTCAATGGTCCATCAGCAGCAGCTTTCATCGCGGCATTCACTTGATCAGCCGTCACGTCTTGTTTTAAAACAGCAACTAAATCCGTGCAAGATCCATCAGGAATAGGCACTCTCATGGCGATACCATCAAGTTTACCGGCCAAGTGTGGCAACACCAAACCAACAGCTTTAGCCGCTCCTGTAGAAGTAGGTACGATAGAAACTGCAGCTGCGCGCGCTCGTCTTAGGTCACTATGAGGTGAATCTTGTAATCTCTGATCAGCGGTATAAGCATGAGTAGTCGTAATGAATCCTTTCTCTAGACCAAAACTATCATCAAGCACCTTAGCCATAGGGGCTAGACAGTTGGTAGTACAAGAAGCATTTGACAAAATAGTATCATCAGGAGACAATACTTCATCATTTACGCCCAGCACGACAGTTTTGATGCCCCCTTTGGCGGGTGCGGAGATAACTACTTTTTTAGCTCCTGCTTGTAAGTGTTTACCAGCTCCTGCTTCATCCCTGAAGATACCAGTAGATTCCAGCACTACGTCAACTCCTAGTTCACCCCAGGGCAGGTTGGCTGGATCACGTTCGGCCAGTACTTTAATTTTGTCACCGTTTACA
>JAJCYK010000415.1 GCA_029262935.1 Cytophagales bacterium
TGCAAGCACAAATGACTGCAGATGGAGAAGCTATTGAGGCCTATTTGGCAGCAAACAGTATTACTGCCCAAACAACCAATACCGGCTTACGTTACGTCATCTTAGAAGATGGCAGTGGATCGGCGGCTCAAGTAGGTGATCAGGTGCAAGTGAATTACATCGGCAATATTTTAGACGGCGCCTATTTTGACACTTCTTATGAGGACAAAGCGAAAGAGGTAGGATTATATGATTCAAGAAGACCTTATGAACCCTTTGAGTTCACTTTGGGAACCGGTGGGGTAATACATGGGTGGGACGAAGGCATTGCGCTACTTAGCAAAGGGGCAAAAGCCAGATTTTACATTCCATCTCCCATGGCGTATGGTGAGCAGGCCAGAAGTGAAGTGATTGTAGCCAATGCCATTCTGGAATTTGAAGTTGAACTAGTTGATATCGTTTCAAATAATTAAAGCATGATGAAATCAAAAATATGGTTATTCGCAATGGCCCTGGTGTTGTTGCAGGGATGTGGAGATGATGATTCACCTGTGACCTGTCAAGGCGCATCCATAGCGGAACAGGCCGCGGAAATTGACGCTTACGCAACAGCTAATAATCTAAGTTTGACTACTACTACTTCCGGTCTACGATATGTAATTAATACTCCGGGAATGGGAGACAATGCCATGTTGGGCGATATCATAGAAGTCTCGTTCGAAGGATTTTTCCTTGACGGGACTAGCTTTGGTCAGGGGGTATTTACTCCTTTTGAATTTGGTACCGTCTCATTGATACCAGGTTTTGGGGAAGGGCTATCACTGTTAAACGAAGGGGCTCAGGCCACACTTATCTTACCAAGCCAACTAGCATATGGCTGCTTTCCGCCACAAGGAAGCATAATAGCCGATAATCAGATTCTGATTTTTGAAGTAACAATGGTAGCAATAAATCCCTAAAATGGGATTGTGTTTTGCTACTAATAACCCCCATAAACTTGCTGAAGTCGCTAAGTTACTTCCAGCCAACATTCGTTTATTAGGCCTTCAAGAAATCGGATGCTTTGAAGACATACCGGAAACGGCGGATGACCTGACCGGAAACGCCATTCAAAAAGCGATGTTTGTTTGGGAACGATTCCAAATCAATTGCTTTGCAGATGATACGGGCTTGGAGGTACATGCTCTAAATGGTGCTCCAGGAGTATTTTCTGCCAGATACGCCGGTCCTGAAAAGGATAATGAAGCAAATTGTGCCAAGCTGCTGCAGGAACTTAGCAAACATGAAGATAGAAAAGCTCAATTTCGTACTGTGGTTTGTTTGATTCTCAAAGGGAGACAGTATTTGTTTGAAGGAGTAATTAAGGGTAAGATACTTTTGAGTGCTAGAGGCAATCATGGTTTTGGCTATGATCCCTTATTCCAACCAGAACAATCCAATCAAAGTTTTGCAGAAATGTCTGTACACGATAAAAATCAATGTAGTCATCGGAGCAGGGCTATTAATAAGCTCGTGGACTTTTTAATAACTGACTAATCTTTATATCTTACTATATCTTTTTTAATAATAGGTGGGGTCATATATAATAGGTGTAACTGGAGGCAGTGCCTCAGGTAAAAGTCATTTTTTGAATAACCTAATGAAGGAATTCAATGATGACGAAATTTGTTATATATCTCAAGACCATTATTACTTTCCCCGCGAGCAACAACCTGTTGACGAAAAGGGCTTCAAGAATTTTGACTCACCTACTTCTATTGATTTTGAAAAATTCGTGCGGGACATTCAATCTGTAAGAGATGGCAATACGATAACCATTAAAGAATACACATACAACAATCCAGCGGCCATTCCAGAAACACTTCAGTTTAGACCAGCACCAATTATATTAGTTGAAGGGATTTTCGTTTTCTATCATCAAAAAGTAGCGGAACTATTGGATCTAAAACTGTTTGTGGATGCTCAAGAACACATTAAACTCAGTCGGCGAATAATCCGAGATCGAGAAGAGCGAGGTTATGATGTGGAGGACGTGTTGTATCGCTATGAAAAACATGTGGCACCCACCTATATCAAATACATCGAACCTTATAAGCATTCGGCGGATCTAATAATTCCCAACAACCAACATTTTGACCAAGCCTTGGATATTGTAAAGGCCTTTCTCCACAATAAAATTCGGCCATAAATACTATAGATTTCCTTGAAATTCTATCGATAATAGCTACTTTTGTAGTCCGCTTATGACAGCAACAGCAAATATTAATGTTTTTCGCCGATCGGTCTTAATGCTCGCGGGTCTCGTGATACTCATTCACAGCGCAAGCCTTTATGCGGTACAAACATCCACTAGTGAAATTCAGATTGACACAGAGCTGACGGAAGAGTCTCAAGAGGATACAGAGCACGTTTATGCATATGATGCCGTGGTGCCTGCCATACAATACGTTCATCCCTTTGGATGGATTTATTTAGGAGAAGTAGTAGTAGACAATGCCCCTGATTTTCAAGATACCACACCAGAAGGCATCTGCCATCATGGTTATTTGGAGACGCTATTCCCGCGCATAATAAGCCCTAACGCTCCCTAGGGTAACCTTTTCACATCCTGCAACCAGCTTGGTTGCCAAAAAAATCAATACAACATTTAAATTTTAATAAAATGCAAAATAAAGGATTTATCGTATTCTTAACGATACTAATTTCCGGCCTGTGTATTTACTATTTGTCATTTACTTTTATATCTCAGAATATTCAAGAAAAGGCTACCCTATATGCTACGGATCAATCTGGGGAAGTAAAGTTTGATAAAAAACAAGCTTATTTAGATTCTGTGTGGTCAGAACCTGTATACAGCTTGTTTGGTATGGAGTATACTTACCAAGAAATTAAAGAGACCGAATTAAGCAAGGGTTTGGATTTGCAAGGTGGTATGTATGTCAACTTGGAAGTGAGTCCGGTAGAAATCATTAAAGGGCTTTCGGGAAACAACGAAGACCCTAATTTTCAAGAAGCATTGCGAATGGCCAAGCTCAGCCAGAGAAACAGCCAGGAAACCTATGTAAATCTATTCTATCAAGCGTACCAAGAATTGGAGCCCACTGGAAAATTGAGCAACATCTTTGCCAGTGCCGCCAAACCGGATCGTTTTTTCCAGTGTGCCGTCAGCCGCAAGCAGAGCCAAAGACGCGCCAAGGCGGGTGTGGTCCTCCTCTTCAAAATCTGCGCGATCTACGGG
>JAJCYK010000416.1 GCA_029262935.1 Cytophagales bacterium
TTCTGAGCTGATGTAAGGCCGATGGAAAAAAGGGCAATAACTACACTGTAGCATGATTTTCTTATTGAAAAAGGCATAATTTATTCTAAGTTGGTCAAATCCCGAACGAATTTATTGGGAATTCAATATAGGTTTGATACACTTAGCTAAGGGCTTGCTAAATGCAAGTTATAGCAGGGTATATATTTCAGAGAAAAGTCTTAGTTATCCCTGTCTTCAAAATCTTCCAGCTTTTTGATGCGAATTCTCCGGAAAATAAGATAAACAAGAATTACCAGTAAAGCCCCCCAAAACAGCACTTGCAAACCGATCATTACTATAGGCAATAATTCCATATTAACTTAGTTTTACTGCTGTACCGTAGGCCAACATCTCAGAAGCCCCTTGCATCACCATAGAGGTGGTCAATCGGACGTTTAAAATAGCATCGGCCTGCTGACTTTCGGCATCAGCGATCATTCTCTGCATGGCTTGTTCTCTGGATTGTGCTTGTAGTTTGGTGTATTCGTCAATTTCTCCCCCTACCAGGTTTTTTAGGCCAGCAAAGATGTCTCTGCCCACATTTCTTGCCCGTACGGTACTGCCTCGGGCAATGCCTATTATTTGGGTTACTTCACGGTTTGGGATGAAATCGGTGGTTGTTATTATCATAGAAGTTTGGGTCTAATTTGAACTAAATTTTTTAGTGACCTCGGAGAAGGCCTGATCTAAGATACTTATTCCTGAATCAATTTCTTCACGGGATATGGTTAGCGGAGGAGCAATTCTGAAAACTCCACCAAATCCTTTTATTCTTACGATATTCATGCTTAGGCCAAGCTCTAAACAACGTTCTGATATTTCATGACCAAGAGCGACTGCAGGAGTCTTAGTTTCCCGGTCCTGTACAATCTCCACCCCAAGTAAGAGACCACGGCCACGTACATCTCCAATACATTGATGTTTTTCTTGGAGTTGTAGCAATTGGTCCTTCAAGTACGCCCCTTGCTCTCTGGCTTTTTGTACCATTCTTTCCCCAAATAGCGTGGCTATCATGGCCAGGCCCACTTGGGCGGGTAATGGATCGGAGACATGGGAAGTGACGTTTATAAAACCTAAATCATAACAGGTAGCCTCAATTTCTTTACTTGTAACGGTAGCAGCCAGGGGCAATCCGCCACCAAGGGTTTTAGACAACGTCAAAAAATCAGGAACGATGCCGTCTCTTTCAAAGGCAAAGTTATATCCTGCCCTTCCGAATGCCGTTTGTGCTTCGTCAAAGATCAGCAACAATCCTCGCTCTTGACAAAGTTCTTTAAGCCTTTTTATATAGGCCGGAGGCAAATCAATAATGCCGGCAGCACTCAAAATAGGTTCAGCTATGAAAGCCGCATATGCCCCCACCGACTGCTTGTCGACCATTTCAAATCCAACTTCCAAACATGAATTGTCACAACGACCTTCACAATGACGAATGGGACAACGATAAGCATAAGGTGCCGGTATGGCCAAGCTTCCAGGCATCACCGGGCCATAGCCTTGTCTGGTTTGTGAGTAGGTATGGGATTGGGCACCAGCGGTCATACCATGCCATGATCCTGTAAACCCCACAATTTCAAACCCACCGGTGACCAATTTGGCCATTCTGATAGCCACTTCGTTGGATTCTGATCCGGTGTTTAAAAGAATGCACTTGTCCAATCCGCTAGGAAGCATTTCCGACAATTGTTCGCATAAATTAATAACGGGAGGAGAAAGAACCGTACTAAGGAGGTGAATGGATTGTTCGCAGGCCTGTCCGATTGCTGCTACTACTGCAGGGTGGTTGTGGCCAAATATTGAGCACATCTGACCAGACGTAAAGTCCAAAATAGCCTTGCCTTCAGCCGTATACATATAAGACCCTAAGGCTTTTTCTACCACCATGGAGGAAAACGCCCCGCAATACCGAATCATAACCTGCTCTGCTTTCTCAGCCCAAGGCTTATTTGGTGAGTTGGTAAGCTTTTTATCCATAGGGATTCATGATCAACAATAACAAGTTAAATATCTGCACGAAGAAAATCAATGAAACTACATTGTTCTGATTTGGGGGGCGTCGTGCCATTTGGCAAGTTTAACCGCCAGGATGATCCCAAGCACCAAAAGTAACGGTGCAGTTAGCATACCTACGGTATAACTACCTGAGGAAACTGTCCAAACCGTGTGCCCGATCCCGTTAAAACATTCCAATCCAGACCAAAAAACCAACAAAGGTTTAGCTACTCTGGTGTTCATTCGAACCGGCCCGGCCCAACATGCCATGCCAAAAACAAAGAGCCCAATGTTGATAATTAGAAATCCGGTTTCCAAGTCGTTGGAAATCATGCCCGTCAGTAAGCGTGCCGGCTCAAACACTTCCCATAGCCTTCCCACGTACTCCTCTATTGAATGAAATCCTTGTGCTAGTACCAGCATCAGAAAGAGTCGTTTGATGCCTTGGTTCATCTGTATTAAATTAAACGCAGGTTTATGTGATACTGTTTAACTTTTCCGCTTCGGCCTTTAGAGCTTGGTTCATCCGTTCAAATCCTGCTTTTGTTTGTTTTCCAATAAGCGCCAGTAACAGACGGCTCATCCAACCACTAAAATGTTCCTGATGAATGAAAAGCACCTGCTGAGGTCCTTGAGGTATGATCTCGAAACAGTGGTGGCCTTGAAAGGCACCTAAAGGTAGTTTGCCAATCCATTCAAATTGATGGTTGACCACATTCTTTACTACCTGAGGGAGAACTTTTTGTATTCCTGTGGACGTCTGAATGTGTACTTCTAATTGGTTATTGAGATCTGCGGTGCCTTCAATCTTTATGATAAAGTCATTCCACTGAGGATATGCTGGAAAATCTGTTAACACCTTCCACACGGTTTCCGCAGGAGTATCGATGGTTATTTGAGTAGCTAGTGTGGGCATATTTGGTTTATTTACATTAGCAATATGCCATTACCAGCTGAATATTCCAGTAATAAAAGATAAGAAAGATGTTAAAAAAGCAGGACCCCTGCACGGTCCTGCCTTATCGGGGTTGATAGTAAATTCAAACTACTCTTCAGTCAATTTATTACGTAGTGATTCTAAGGCTTTCTTCTTAGGTATTTGTGCTACGTTTAATCCAAACTGCACCACCACATAACTTAAAATGAAGCAACCAATGATCAATGCCCATTTCAAAAATGAAACATCCTTCATATACATGTTAAGTAGCACGGGTATGGCAATTGGCGTTAGGTACCACCAAATAAACGTTTTGGACCGTTTCATTTCAAAATCTACGTTGGCAATAGCCTGATCCAGATCTCCCAACATGGTTTGATCGAATTGTTTCTCAATATGCTTTCTTCGAGATCGTGCGAAGATCACATAAACGGCTGTAAGCAATAAGGCGATACCGGGTAGGATGGCATAAATATTTCCATCATCAAAATGTTTCATAAAAAGGAATCCGCTAGTCACCACAGCTATCGCTACCAAACCGAATTCCGTCAGCGTAGAGGCAAAACTTGCTTTCTTTCTTTTAGTTCTAATACGCTTATGTAACGCTTCTTCATTTATTGCATACATAGTTTTATTATTTTGTTCGTCCCAGATCTTTTGAATGTCGTCATA
>JAJCYK010000417.1 GCA_029262935.1 Cytophagales bacterium
TTTGATCATTTAACACCTGAAGATGGGTTGTCTCACCCCAGTGTTACGGCCATAATAAAAGATCAATATGGATTTATGTGGTTTGGTACCCGAGACGGCCTAAGCAGATACGACAGTTATGATTTTCAGCAATTCGCTTACGATGCAGATGATTCAACCTCCCTAAGTAACAATACCATTTCTGACCTTTTCGAGGACCAGCAAGGTATTATTTGGATTGGCACTGAAGGTGGGGGCTTAAATAGCTACGACCCCTTAACGGGTAATTTCCAACATTACTTGCACGACCCTGATGATATCAATAGTGTCCCGGATAATTCAGTTTTATCGATAACGGGTGATCATCAAGGCAATCTTTGGGTTAGCACGCGGGCTGGAGGATTGTCTAAGTATCAGGCAAAATCAAAAGTATTTGACCACCATTTGATGTCAACTGATTCCAGCTCGGAAAAGAACTTGGTGATGGACATTTTTGTGGAGGACAACAGCACGTTCTGGTTGGCGACAGAAGGTGTCGGTTTGGTAAAGTTTGACCCAGTCGCAGGACAACAACGATACTTTAGGCACGATCCCGAAGATTCAATTTCCATTGGTTCGGACATCACAAATAATATTTTCAAAGACAGCCAAGGCAATTTATGGATTGGTACCTGGGGATTCGGCTTAAATCGTTTTAATACTAAAACGGAAACCTTTACTCGTTACGATTACAGCGCTGAGCGTTCTGAATGGATACCCAGTTTTAATGTTTTTGCCATGGCTGAAGATCAACAAGGAATTATTTGGTTGGGTACCAGACAAGGGCTAGCTGCTTATAACCCTCAGACAGAAACCTTCACTACCTACAATAATATACCGGGCAACCCTTTTAGCCTCAATGATAATGTGCCTTTTTCTATGTACTATGATGAAGCCAGTGACATGCTTTGGGTGGGTACCTGGGGCAACGGTATTAATATTTTGGACCGCTATGGAAAGCAGACTTTGCATTTACGAAACAACCCTGAAGACCCCAATAGCCTAAATGACAATGATGTTTTTTCAATTTATGAAGATAATCAAGGTGTTTTATGGATTGGTACTGAAGGCGGGGGGCTAAACCGCTATGATCCAAAGACTGGAAAATATCAGGCTTATACTGCAGATCCCAATAACCCCCACAGTATTACCAGCAATGAAGTCATGGCTATCCATCAAGATCGGTCGGGGCTTTTTTGGATTGGTACTTTTGGTGGTGGACTAAATAAATTTGACCCGGCAACTGGAATTTTTGAAAATTACAATGGGAGTCCTGAGAAACCTTTCACCAAGCGTAATATATTGTCCATTTTTGAGGATGCTGAAGGCATGCTTTGGCTAACAACCATGCAAGAAGGTGTAATACGTTTGGATCCCGCTACTAGCGAGTACACCTACTTTAGTGACCCGGAAAGAACCAGGGAGAGCTCATTTAATGATGTGTTGACTATTGTGCAAGACCCGGCCGGCGTCATGTGGTTTGGTAGTCGTAATTCTGGTATTTCTAGGTTGGATCCACAAACAGGGGTCTTTTCTTATTTTGTACATGACCCTGAGGACACCTTAAGTTTAGGCGCCAATGGCATCTACGCGCTGCACCCTGATGCAAAGGGAAATTTGTGGATAGGCACCAGAGGAGCAGGATTAAACGTACTAAAACTGCCTTTATCTGATCAACCTGTATTTAGAAAGATCACCAAAGACGACGGATTGGTAGACGACTGGATTTTGGGAATTAAGGAAGATCCTCACGGTAACATATGGGTAAGCGGACAAGGAGTTTCCAGGGTTTCACCTGATGCTAAAGAGATTCACAGTTTTAAGTTTGCCGAAGCCAACCAAGGGGCGTTTCACAAAAGTGCGTCGACAGGTACATTTTATCTAGGGACTGTGGGGTTGGATATCTTTCACCCGGATTCAATTAATACCGAATCTCAAGAAGCACCCATATTGATCAGCCGGCTGAATCGATATAACAACCAGGAGCAATCTGGTATTGCTATCGAGGTGCCTGGGATTTACACCAAAGACAGCATAACCTTGAGTTATCGAGATCAAATCTTAGGTTTCGAATTTCTTAAATTAGCCTACAATACCACCGAAGATCGGCAATACGCCTATCTAATGGAGAATTTTAACAAGGATTGGATACAACTTGGGACGGAACGTAAAATCACATTTACCGGACTGGCACCTGGAACCTACCAACTCAGAGTAAAATCCGTTTCTCCAACAGGGGTGTTAAGCAAAGCTGAAAGCAACTTGGTAGTAACCATTTTACCTCCATGGTGGCAATCTATAGCGGCAAAATTGATTTATGGAATATTGGCCATTTCAGCCTTGTATGGTATCTATCATTGGCGGAATCAACAACATAGGCGAAAGATTCAATTAAAGGAGAACGAGCTATTAAAAGAGCGGGAGTTGAATGACCGTTTACTACAAATAGATAAATTGAAAGATCATTTTCTGGCAAACACCTCTCATGAGTTACGTACACCTTTGCAAGGAATCATAGGTCTGTCAGAGTCCCTGGTAGCCCGTAATCCAGATGCAGCTCAAAAGGAAGATTTAAAGATGATCATCTCTTCGGGCAAGCGGCTCAACAACCTTATCAATGATATTTTGGATTTTTCGAAATTGAGAAACCAGGACTTAGCCCTGAAATTACAGCCAGTGGATATTAAGGCCGCTACGGACGTCGTGTTTACATTGTCAAGACCCTTGCTTAAAAATAAATCCGTAGA
>JAJCYK010000418.1 GCA_029262935.1 Cytophagales bacterium
CTAAGGATTGATTCCCTACCCACATACCTAATAGAATTAAACTTATATTTAGGTACCGATTCATTTAAGTCTTGACAAAGTAACGCTATCGTGCAGAGTATTAAAAGTTATTTCGCTTCCTTAATTTTACTGTGTAACATATTTGCTTGCGATCAAGCAAAGAAAGAGCCTCCGGTGGTAACTGATGGTGCTGTTAGCGTTACGAAAACGGAAGCCCTGCCCGATACTACAGCGGCCGCTCAACCCAATATTAAATTAGGGGTATTAGAAGAAAGTCTGATCAATGCCGGTTTGATAAATGTTCAATCTCTGGATAGTAACATTCGTGTGGATTTGAAGTACTCCAGTGAGGATAATTTTGTGGGAGTGGATGTTTATGGTGAGCTAGAGCTTTGTTACTTACAACCTGCTGTGGCTCAAAAAGTAGCCCAAGCACAGGCCATTCTTTCGAAAATCAAACCTGGATATCATCTTTTGATTTATGACGGCGCCAGACCGCTACAAGTACAACAAATCCTATGGGATACTTTAGCTAAGCCAGAAGAGATAAAACATTTATATGTGGCTAACCCAGAAGAGGGTTCCATACACAATTATGGCTCCGCCGTGGATCTAACTATTAGTGACTCTGGTCAGGTGCCACTTGATATGGGAACGGCTTATGATTACTTTGGCGAGCTAGCTTATCCTAACAAGGAAGAAGACCTGTTAGCCAGTGGCGCATTGACGAAATACCAAGTGGAAAATCGGCGGTTGTTGCGAGACATCATGCTGCAAGTGGGCTTCACTCCCATTAATACGGAGTGGTGGCATTTCAACGCCCATTCCCGAAAAAGGGCCATGGAGCTTTATACTATTATTCCCTAACCAACATTCATCTTAGGTTTGTTAAATCTCTTTACTATTTAAATATGCTTCCGTGTGCTTCGAGATTGGTTTCTGATTTTAAATCATGCAGATAGCCGTTAATGATCACATAGCGCACCAGGCCGGAATCCATTAACACGAAACTGGCGGCTTGTTCAGGAAGTAATCCCCAAGCGGGAGGAGTACGCTCACTATTCAATAGATCCAAAGGAAACTTGGTTTCAAACGGGGGCAATTTGGCTAATCGCAAAGCAGTATATCCTAGTTTCATCAACTGTGCTATATCCAAACGCTGAGCAGCTTCAATATCGGCCAGGGTTTGAGGATACACTTGTGCCCCTGCATATTCCAAGCCTTGCGCATCAATCACCTGATAGCCGTATTTAGTACTTAGATCTCCTGAATCTTCAATACTACCGTAGTACCTCAATGGGAGTTGGCCGTTTTTGTCTTGTTCAGCCCGTCGAATAGCCACATCCAATGGGTAAGCGCCTTGGGGCCCGTTGACGGTCAATCCCTTAATTAACAAATCGTTTAAATTACGATGGTTATCAGGTATCTGCCAATACCGGGCTTCATCTATATTTTGGTACTGTGATTCAGCAATGCTATGAATAGCTATTGCTAATGCAATAAAATTCAACCGCCGAATATGCTGCTTTTCAGGATCTCCGGCATAACCTCCCGATTCGATCAAAATGGTACTACTCCCCCACTTTTGTATGTTGTCACCAAATGCCCTGGGCTCAAAGGTATCGTCATATTTCGCTACTTTCCCTGGAATTATGGATTGCAAGGCTTCATCCATCACGGCGATTACCTGCATGGCGCTTTTCCTAATTGCATTTACTTCTTTCTCCTCATTATATGCCGGCGCCAAAAAGCTGATCGTGGCGGGCTGGCCCGTTTGACCCACAGTGTAGTAGATGTTTTGATCGTGCAGGTTAAATCCGAAATCCGCGTTTAGAGCCTCTCTGGTTTCTTTGAGGATGTTACTTTCAGGGCAAGCCAAGTTTAGAGCATCACGATTCATGTCAATCCCTTGGGCCGTGCGACGTTGAAAGACCTGAGTACCATCAGGGTTCAACATGGGGATAAAGTGCAAACTCACCTTAGTCAACATGTTACGTACTTCCTGTGAATCTTGACTTAGATAGGCAAATAGGTCAAACAAGGCCATGGTGGCGGTTGCTTCGTTGCCATGCATCTGAGACCACATTAAGATGTTAATGGGGCCTTCACCAATTGAAACCAACTTGATGTCTCTCCCCTCATAAGACTGGCCTAAAGTCTTAACTTGAAACCCTTGATCCGTTAATTTCTCTAACAACGGTTGCATGTCCAAGTGTTTGAATCGGCGGTGTTTTAATCGGGATTCTTTATAATGGTCATAGTCTTCAATAAGCTGAGATACAAATTCCTTATTCTGTGCTTGTAGGGATCCGGCAGTCATGGCGATCAATATTAGAAAGTGTTTTAAAAATGTCATAAATTAAGCACTTCTCACTTTGAGCCAATTTAGTAGTTTGTCTTCCAATATAAAAACATGCTTTTTTCAGTCAATAGTAACTTTGCTGCTATTTGGGTTGCTTGGTGCTTGTAGCTCTTTTCAAAAGACCCTAAAGAAAGACATCTCGGTCACATTTAAAGATAGTTTTGCCGGTTTTGTTTTATGGGACCCTGAAACCAGTGAGTATCTGCTGGAGTATCAAGCGGATAAACACTTCACGCCCGCGTCAAATACTAAACTTTTAACATTTTATCTGGCCAATGCTATTTTAGGTGATTCCATTATAGGTTTCCACTATCAAGAAAAAGGAGACAGCATTTGGCTATGGGGTACAGGTGATCCTAGCATGCTGCATCCGGATTTCCCGGACTCTGCGGTATTGGCTTTTCTAAGAAACAAACACATTACCCTGGTTATGGATGCGTTCCCGGAGCCCAAATATGGTTCAGGATGGGCCTGGGATGACTATCAGGGCAACTACCAAAGGGAAAAATCAAGTTTTCCGATATACGGTAATGCCTTACGCCTACAATGGGATACCTTAAACAATCAACTCAACGCCACTCCAGCCTACTTCAAAAGTCATATTGTCGTTCCAGATACACTGACGAATCAACGCAGGGACTTAGAGCGCAATTTGTTCTATTACCCGGCTATCGAAAGCGGCACCATCAACATCCCCTTTCGTACCAACTGGGACCTAACTGCTCGTCTGTTGGCAAAAGCAACTAGTAGTACGGTGCAAGTAGTAAAACCTTTTACTATACCGGCTGTCACCAAGCCCTTTTACAGTGTGCCTTTGGATAGCCTATTAAAACCTCTGCTGCAGGAAAGCGACAACTTTATCGCAGAGCAGCTTATACTTCTTTGCTCAAATAAACTGTTTGGGTATGGAGATAGCGAAAAAACCATAGAAACCTTAACAGATTCCTTGTTGGCCGATTTGCCGAGCAGGCCTATTTGGGTGGATGGTTCTGGATTGAGTCGGTATAACATGATGACACCCAGGAGTTTGGTAACGCTATTAGCCAAGACAAAAAAAGAAATTAATCAAGTTAGGTTATTTCAATTGCTACCCGCAGGCGGCGAGTCAGGTACCATTGACAATCTTTATGTTGCAGATACTCCCTATATATTTGCCAAAACCGGCACGTTAAGACACAACCATGCGCTGTCCGGTTATTTAGTAACCAAAAGTGGCAAAGTCTTAATCTTCAGTTTCATGCACAACCATTTCATTAATGGCAACGCACCTATCAAAAAACAGATGGAACGTATTCTATGGGAAATACATTTGAACTATTAAGTTCTCTAATAATATTTAGTACTTTTAAAACGATATGAAACTGCAAATACTTCTTTTTGGGATAACTCGTGACATCGTAGGACAACAGAAAATTGAGCTGGACTATACGGGTCCCTCTGATATTGAATCATTTAAGGAAATGTTACAGCATAAATATCCGGAAATGAACCAGTTATCGCATTTTAAGATAGCAATTAATCAAGAGTTCGCGCAGGAGGGTCAAAGCATAAACGAGGGTGATGAAATTGCCCTGATCCCCCCCGTCAGCGGCGGTTAGGTTATGAGTCATCCACACATCCATATCACTGATCGGCCTATAGATACTGACCTGGTTATTTCATTAGTAGCACTACCCTCTCAAGGCGGTCTTAATGTATTTATTGGGAATGTAAGAGATCAAACGAAAGGAAAAGCTGTCTTGCGCCTGGAATACGAAGCATATGTACCCATGGCCCTTTCAGAAATGAATAAGATTGCTCAAACTACCAAGGAACAATGGCCACAAGCTGAGATTGCCATATATCACAGGGTCGGTACCTTAAAAATAGGCGAAGCTGCCGTAGTGATTGCTGTTTCTACTCCTCACAGAGCCCAAGCGTTTGCTGCTTGTCAATTTGCAATTGATACGCTTAAGGTATCTGTACCAATTTGGAAGAAAGAAGTATTCGAAGATGGTGAGGTTTGGGTAGCTGCTCACCCCTGAATTTGGCTTACGCGCACTTTGACGGATTTCGAAACCGGCGTATGACTTTTACGAGCAATCAGTGCCACCGGGACTAAAGGGTTCGTTTCTGGAAAGTAAGTGGCTACATTTCCTCGAGGGATTGGGTACGGAATTACTTTAAAGTTTTTGACCACTCGTAGCTTGTTTTGATAATTGCTGCTTATCTGCACTAGGGTTTGAGGCATGAATCCGGCTTGTTCCATGTCCCATTCATTCATCATAATTACCCTTCTATCTTGGTAGATGCCTCGGTAGCGGTCGTTCAGTCCGTATATAGTGGTATTGAATTGATCGTGGCTGCGCACAGTCATCATAAGGTACTCTCCTTCCTTCAAATGGTGATCAGGTACTTCAACAGTGGAAAAGCGTGCCTTTCCCTGACCTAAAAACTGTCCCTCCCTGGCCACATTGGGCAAGTAAAAGCCTGCGGGATTGGCCAGTCGTTTATTAAAATTTTCGAATCCAGGAATTACTTGGGCGATCAAATCACGAATGCTGTCGTAATCGGCTGCCCATTCTTCCCACTCCGGGGTTGGACCCAGTGTAGCTTGCGCTATTCCCGCAACAATGGCTGGCTCGCTTTTTAATTGTGATGAAATCGGTTTAAGATTCCCTAGGGAACTGTGAACCACTCCCATGGAATTTTCCACACTTACTTTTTGCCATCCTGAAGCCTGCAGGTCTTTATCAGTACGAGCAAGACAAGGAAGAATTAACGCCGTTTTACCTGTTACCAAATGGCTGCGATTCAACTTAGTAGAGACTTGCACAGTTAATGCACACTTCTGTAATGCTTCACAGGTGTAGTCCGTATCCGGAGTTGCAGAATGAAAATTCCCTCCCATACCCACAAATACTGAAGCTTTTTCCTCATGCATGGCGGTTATTGCTTCTACTGTATTAAAACCAACGGCCCGTGGGGGTTTAAAATCAAAAACTGCACCTAGCTTATCCAAAAAGCTGGGAGGAGGCTTTTCCCATATCCCCATGGTACGATCACCTTGTACATTACTATGGCCCCGCACCGGGCAGCTACCTGCGCCAGGCTTGCCAATACTCCCTTTCAACAACAATAAATTCACCACTTCCTGGATGGTGTCTACGGCGTTTTCATGCTGAGTGAGTCCCATGGCCCAGCAAATAATCATCTTTTGGTTAGCCATTATGGTCCTTGCCGCCTCTTTTACAGCCTCCTCCGTTAAACCACATTGCCGGCAAAGCTCACCCAGATCGTATGGTTGTAAATGGTTTAGAAAGTCCTGATACCCTTCCGTTTTGCCTGCTATAAACGCTTGATCAAAAACCTTTCCTGGGTTCTTTTGTTCTTCTTGCCACATGATCAGCATGATGGCCTTCAACAAAGCGACATCTCCATTAATTTTAACGGGCAAATACTGATCAGTCAAAGTCGAAGTAGCACCCAACAACCCCGAGATTTTTTGAGGGTTTTGGAAACCTATCAAACCGGCTTCAGGAATAGGATTGGCGGTAATGATCGTAGCCCCACTGGCTTTTGCTTTCTCTAAGGCAGTCAACATCCTGGGGTGATTGGTTCCCGGATTTTGCCCCATAATTAAAATGAGGTCTGTTTCATAAAAATCTTCTAGTTTCACGGACCCTTTGCCGATTCCTAAGGTTTCGGACAAGGCTACTCCGCTGGATTCATGGCACATGTTGGAGCAATCCGGTAAGTTGTTGGTGCCAAATTGTCTTACAAACAGTTGGTACAAAAAAGCTGCCTCATTACTGGTTCTACCAGAGGTATAAAATATGGCTTCGTTCGGTGACTCCAAAGCCTTTAGGTGTTCTCCTACCATTTGAAATGCCTGATCCCAAGAGATCGCTTCATAGTGGTTGGTATCAGGCTGCAAAACCAGTGGTTCCTTTAATCTGCCCAATTGGCCTAATTCATAATCCGTACGCTCGGCCAGCTCTTGAATGCTATACCGCTTAAAGAATTTTGCGCCAATGCTTTTCAAAGTAGCCTCTTCGGCAATGGCCTTCGCTCCATTTTCGCAATACTCTCCTAATTTGGAACGATCATCATCTGGGTCCGGCCAGGCACATCCGGGACAATCCGCGCCACCTTTTTGATTCAAATTGAATAGCGCCTTTGAACCTCGTACCACTCCTGCGGTAGCCTTTACCATTTTGCCCGCCTCCCAAATAGCTTTAGTGCCAGCAGCCACCTGCTTGGGATCCGTTACTTTGATTTCCCTCACAGTTTCAGGGGCGCGAAAAGGTACGGGTAATCGTGTCATCTTAGTGGGCTAATCGATCGGGATGTGGGAATAGTTTCGACTCATCTTCTCCCCGCTCTTTGATGCACTGAAAATCTTTCTCTACCAAAATAGGCATGGATGGTACACCTGGAATTTCCATCAAACCACGGATGCCTGCTTCTGAACTTTCAATCCAATAATTGGCTATGCTTCGGGGAATTGAAACGGTAAGAAAGGGATGGTTAAAGCTAGCCGCTATACTGGTATGGGCTCCGGACACCTTTAACACATAAATTATTTTTTGCACAGGGTCAAAGCGAATGGTATCTTCTACTTTCCCACTATCTTTAAACGTTTCCCACTCTTCCATGGTCAACCTTAAGCGCAAGCTATTTCCTTTTATCCTGATCTTCATTAAGGGCTGATATTGGGTCCAATATGCGATGGGCTCCGTGATAAACATTAAAACGATTTTCGTTTAGAAACCCCACTAAGGTAATATCAAATTTCTCTGCTAATTCCACAGCCAAGTTGGAGGGAGCTCCCATAGCTGCAATAAAAGTAATGCCTGACATGATTGCTTTTTGCACTAGCTCAAAACTGATGCGTCCACTTAGCAGTAATATGGCCTTTTTCAAGGGCAACATACCTTGCTGAAAAGCAGCGCCAATGACCTTATCCAAAGCATTGTGTCGGCCGACATCCTCTTTCCATATCAGAGGTTCGCCAGTAGCATGAAACAAGGCGGCGGCATGCAAACCTCCGGTATGATAAAAAACCAATTGAAGTTCCTGGAGCTTGCTGGGTAACGCATGTAGTACCTGTTTGCTAACCGCAGGACCAGGGCCAAATTCCGGCCAAGGACAAATAGTGGAAATGGCCTCCATGGAGGTGCGACCGCATACCCCGCAACTTGAACTTACGTAGACATGTCGTTTGTGTAAATCCAAAGAAAGTGGCACATGGGGTGCCAAATGTACTTTAATGGTGTTGTCCTTATTTTCTTTCGAAAGACAGGGTCTGATGGACAAAATATCTTTAGAGTCATTAACCAACCCTTCACCCACCAAAAATCCAGCTACTAAATCCTTGTCGTGCCCAGGTGTACGCATGGTAATAGCTAAGGTGGTTTCTTTTCGGGAATCCGAAGCCCCATACTGCAAGATTATTTCCAAAGGCTCTTCAACAGCTAACAAGTCCGTTACGAGCTTTTGGGTTTGATTACGGGCTTTTATCACAGAACAAGAAGAAACGGAGGACTTCATCATGATACTTATTTCACCTAATACCTAATATAAGCACAATTGACGGCAATTCATTTTTATGATAAAAAAATACCCCATCTATACATAGTTTTATGGAGATTGCTCGTTATTAACTATCTTCAAGCCAAAATTAAATCTGTTTTTTCAACTATGAACCGATCCATTACCATCCGACTTTTGATAGGCCTTATTCTTTTTTCTTCTGCCTGTAGCAGCAGCAAATTTGATTACAATACCGCCTACAAATTCAGTCAGCAAAATTATAAAAAGACTGTTGAACCAATAGCTCCAATAGCACCTATTGCTAGTTTGAAACCCCTAGTAGGGCCTCAAAAGCACCTGCCTGCCGACTATTCCATCCGACGCCAAGGAACGGAACATGCCATAGCCAACTTTAAGCAAGAGTATGCTGTAGCCACCAAAGCGGAGAAAAGGGCTATGCGTAAGGACATTACAAAGCAACTAAAGAAAGTACGCAAGGACATGAAAGTGGCCAAGAAAGAAGCAACACAAAAAGACGTCAACTTTAATAAAAAGATGTACGTGGGATTTGTGGTACTTTTAGCGGGTATTGTAGTAGCTATATTAGCTAGTGGACCTATCGGAGCCTTGGCTATTATTGTGGGGGTTGCTTTAATCGCCTGGGGCTTTATTGAACAGGCCTAGCTACCGAGTTCACGCATCACGGTCTCTAGTTCATGGGGGTGATTGATGTTACTTAATTCTTTAGGGTTGGGTGCCTCAATCAAGGCAATGTCGGAGTTAATCAGCACTTTTCTGGGGCAACTATAACCTTGACTAAAAAAATCAA
>JAJCYK010000419.1 GCA_029262935.1 Cytophagales bacterium
CGATCCCTACTGCCTTGGGTATCGTCTCTTTTAACCGCAAGTAATATTACTTTGCCATCGTGAGACAAGAAGTATTCATTATAAAAGCTTTGATTATAAAAACGACGCATTTTCACATCCTGGGGAACCGTCCAACCATTGGCTGTTTTACGGCTAACTGAAAGACCCATACCTTTTTGTTTTCCATCCGGCATGTAGGTATTCATTAACAACAAGGTATTGCCATCTGGGCTTACGGAAAAAACAGCATTGGGGCCATTGTTATTTACCGGTGCACCTAAATTTCGTGGTTTGCTCCAGCCTGACTTCGTTAATTGAGCGTAATACACGTCTTGTAGATCTCTAACTCCACCTCTATTTCCTGGATCGTACCGACGAGTAAAGTAGATACCACGACCATTTGGTGCAATAACTGGAGTCATTTCCTCATAGGGACTGTTGACATTGGCACCTAGATGTTCCGGGGCTTTAGTATAATGTAAGTCTTTGGCTTTATGGATAGCTAAAGGAACTCCTTTGATGCTTAAGTCATCCACTTGCAGGGAACCAGATTTCCAAAGGGCAAACCCAAAGGCCTTACCCATAAACCCTTCAAAAGGTGCTTTATGCAATAAATTGTCGTTGGCATAGTAAAACACCTGACCGCCCCGTTTTTCGATACGAAGTACGTTATAATCAATACGTACTTTGCCAATTTTCTGATCCGGTTCGCAAACTACCTGTCCTTTGACCACTTTACAAACAGAATATTTTTTTCCTTGTACTAAAAAGTAATAACTGTTTTGAGGATCAATACCACCCCACACGAGGCCGTATTCGCTGCCAATTTTCAGAGGCTTTAGGCGGGCCTCCAAAACAAAATCGCCCGCTTTCAATCGATTGGCGTATAGCGTCACAGCATGGGGAGTTTCACCCTGATATTTCCAGGCGTACTTGCCTCCTCTTATTTCCGCATTGTTGTTGGAGCTACTCAAAGCTCTGAAAATCGCCGTTTTACCATCGAAATCTTCTTGGTAAATAACCTTTTGGGCCAAAAGGGGTCCGCTTATCACGGTCACCATAAAAAATAGTAATAAGATCCTCATACAAACTGTTATTTTGCTAATTAACTGCTTTTTACTTTATTTATTTTGTTGATTTACCGCCTAGCTTAATGGAAGTAAGATTTACTTAAATAATTAATGTCTAAAATTGGGCCAAACTTTCACATTTATTGATGGTTATTAGATAAATGAAACGGATCATGATCTATGTATTAGCCTGTATAGGCCTCTTCGTGGTGGTATCACTAGGCATTGGGATTGCTATATCAGCTCCCAAGTACCAAGGTGCTGTTAGCGATCATTTTAATGGTAGAAACTTTGTTAACATAGGTGGCATTAAAGCTAAAGGTTTTAAAGATCTCGTTAAATGGGGTTTAAACCGAAAACCGGGGCCGTGGCGGGAAGTATCCAACACCTCCTCAACCCTACCGGCTGCACGTGTGCTGGGATCACATGCGGTTATAACCTTTGTCAACCACAGTACTTTTTTAATTCAAGTGTCAGGTGTCAATATTTTAACTGATCCCGTGTGGAGCGAGCGGGTAAGCCCTTTTACTTTTTTAGGGCCTCGCCGTATGCGCAACCCAGGAATTAAATTTCAGGATTTACCACCAATTGATGTGGTGATCCTTAGCCACAACCATTACGATCACCTGGATATTGCCACCTTGAAAAAACTGGAAGAAATTCATCAGCCTCAGATATATACTCCTTTGGGAATTAGTGCATATTTAAATAAAGAAGGCATTTCAAATTCCACCGATATGGACTGGTGGGACACTTTAGCTTTGGCCAACGAGATCAATTTACATGCGGTACCAGCCCAACACTTTTCCGGCAGAGGCATATTGGATACCGATGCTACCTTATGGTGCGGTTATGTATTAGAGTTTGCAGGGAGCCATCTTTACTTTGCCGGCGATACGGGATATGGAGATTTCGTCAAGGACATTAGCAAAAAATTTCAACCTATGAACCTTGCGCTTTTACCCATAGGCGCTTATTTGCCAATGTGGTTTATGTCGCCTATTCATACTTCTCCTAAAGAAGCAGTAATGATGCACCAAGATTTAAAGGCGCTGCAAAGCATTGGCATCCATTTTGGGACTTTCCCCTTAGCTGACGACGGCATGGAACAGCCCATTATCGATTTAAATAAAGCCTTACAAGAATTAAACGTGCCGGCTTTACAATTTACCACCTTAGCCGAAGGTGAAGCACATCACATGAAATAATTTCAAATTCCCCAACCTGTTTCATGGAGGCCCGTAGAATAAATAAAACCTAAATTATGTACGGACTTACACCTATATTAGAAAACGCTTTGGCAAGTTTTGATTCCATCAGGGCAGAAACCTGGGAGGCCAAACCAAATCCTGAAAAATGGTCCAAAAAAGAAGTACTAGGCCACTTGATTGACTCAGCCTTAAATAACCTTCAGCGATTTACTGAAATCCAAACCAGTACGAAACCTTATTTAATGCGAGGTTATGCCCAAGACGATCTAGTCAATGCCAATAAATACCAAGCACGAGACCATCAAATGATTATCCAACTGTGGATAGTACTTAATGAGCAAATCGCTTATGTAATGAAGCAGCAGACTACCGAAACCCAAAACTATCAAGTGCAAATGCCTAATGGAGAAAAGAAAACTTTGGCCTGGCTCATGGAAGACTATGTAGTACATCTCCAACACCATCTCCAGCAAATATTAAAATCATGACAAACTTTAAACTCAACTTGTCGGCGGCTTTATCAAATTTATCTGGCCAACCTCAGGAGTTTGCCAAATTATTTCAGCACGGCACTTTAGAAGTGGAGATCTACAAACCAAAAGATATCGATAAACAGACCCCTCACGACCGGGGCGAAATTTATATAATCGCTTCGGGGACTTCAAATTTCCACCTGGCAGATCAAGAAACCACCGTAGCCACGGGTGATTTTCTTTTTGTACCAGCCCACCAAGACCATCGATTTACCTCTTTCAGTAAGGATTTTAGTACTTGGGTGTTCTTTTATGGTCCACTAGGAGGAGAAAAAAGTCAAATGATTAATCATCTAAGCATTTAGCCTGTTAAATTGTGTAAGAGAAAAAGCATCATCAACTATGCAGGTCAACAAAAATGTCATCCTTTTAACAGGAGGCACCTCAGGTATTGGTAAAGCCCTACTGAAGAGATTTATGTCCCTGGAAAATACTGTCATCGTTTCCTCCAGCAATCAAAAGAATCTTGATGCCTTACAAGGCGAATATCCCGACATCAAAACCATACAATGTGATCTGGGGGATCCTGCTTCTTTGCAAAACTTAATTGATCGGGTTCATTTCGAGTATCAGGACCTCAATCTTTTAATTAATAACGCAGGCATCCAGTATAATGATAATTGGTTGACAACCGATGACAGCATTCCTTCGCACATTGAACGAGAAGTGCGGGTAAACCTGATAAGTCCCTTGCAGTTGGCTTACGGTTTACTTCCAATCTTAAAAGACCAACCCAATGCGGCCATTATCAACATCAGTTCAGGGCTGGCTTTTGTTCCCAAAAAAAGCGCTCCCGTATATTGTGGCACCAAAGCCGGTTTGCATTTAAGTACTAAAGCGCTTCGCTATCAGTTGGAAAATTCGAACATCAAGGTGTTTGAGGTCATCCCCCCCTTAGTCGATACACCCATGACCACGGGCCGGGGACAAGGCAAAATCACTCCAGAGCAATTGGTAGACGAGTTTATGGAAGGATTCCGCAAAGACCGCTATGAAATAAGCATAGGTAAAACCAAATGGCTGCGCCTTATTCAACGCATCTCACCAAAGTTTGCAGATGGAATGTTGAAAAATGCTTAATCCAAATTAACATGCGTGTTATTCTATTGCTGGCAGGCCTGGTACCCAACCTTCTTTGGGCCCAAACCTATTCTCCCGGAGAGGCCTATTTCAGCGCTGACGGTTATATTGAATACCGACCAGGAAACTTCCCTATTATATTGATTGCTCCTCACGGTGGCGATTTGAAACCGGAAACTATACCCGATCGGGATTGTCCAGGCTGCGTTTATGTCAATGATTCATTTACTCAGGAACTTGTCCTGGAAATTCAAACCGCTTTTGCATCGCAAATTGGGTGTATTCCACATGTAGTTATTAACAAACTTCACCGCACAAAATTTGATGCCAATCGAGACGTAATGGAAGCAACAGACGGTACCATGGCTTTAACAGATACCTGGTCGGCCTTCCATGCCTTTATTGATAGCGCCAAGCTGCAGGTGCAGCGTGATTTTGGAACAGGTTTGGTACTCGACATGCATGGACATGGCCATGACATTCAACGATTGGAACTGGGTTACCTGCTTACTGCCGATGCTTTACGTTTGCCAGATAACAGCATAAATGAGGCCATCTACATCAATCAGACTAGTGTCCGCCATCTAAGCACAGCAACTGGACTTACCTTGTCGGCACTACTTCGCGGATCACAAAGTTTGGGGGCGTTTTTAACAGACCAGGAAATACCTGCAGTACCGGCATTGTCGGATCCTTTTCCAAACATAGGGGACCCTTACTTTCGTGGAGGTTACAACACAGAACGACATGGTTCCTTGTTAAATGGCACTGTAGATGCTATTCAAATAGAATGTCACCAAGATGTACGTTTTGATCCTACCGCACGTGCGCTATTTGCAAGAAGACTAGCATTGGTAATACGTGCTTATTTAGCAGCCCATTATTTTGACGAGCTTTCCAACTTTAGTTGCATCACTTCACTAGAACAAAATAGACCCTCCAGGTTTAGGATCCATCCTAACCCTACTTCGGATCGGGTGTATTGGGAACGTACTAGTCACCCGTCTTTACTCACGGTCACTAATGTTTTGGGTAAAGTTTTGATCCATAAAATGGTATTTAACTCTAGCATTTCTTTGGCAGCCCTT
>JAJCYK010000420.1 GCA_029262935.1 Cytophagales bacterium
GGAAGAGATAAGAAATGCTCTTAGGCTTCAAGAAGCACAGGCAGGATTAGTAGTAGAACCTGCGGCTGCACTAGCTGTGGCCGGTCTGTTACAATTCAAGCAACATGTAGCCGGAAAAAATTGCATTGCCATCATATGCGGAGGTAACATACATCCTGAACAATTTAGAACTCTAATTTCCCCTTAAATAATCTTGCTATGTTTAATATCATTCGTTGTTCATTCGTCTTAATCTTTGGTCTGGGCCTGGTTCAATGCAATCAAGTATCCAAACCCGACAGCCCACCCATCACAGTCCCGTCCGGATTCGAAATAGAGTTGATTTATAGCCCTTCTGAACATGACCAGGGCTCTTGGGTTAGCCTCACTACGGACGATAAAGGACGACTAATTGCCTCAGATCAATATGGTGACCTGTACCGGATTTCTTTACCTTCAGGTGATGATGATTTGACGGTGGAGCAAATTCCTTTAAAGATTGGGGGCGCGCAAGGGCTACTTTGGGCATTTAGTAGTCTTTACGTTTCAGTAAATACTTTCTCATCAGAAAATGGGCTGGCCAGCGGTATTTACCGCCTTACAGATACGGACCAAGATGATCAGCTGGACCATATTGAAGCTTTAGTGCAATTAGAAGGTGCCGGGGAACATGGCCCCCACAGTCTGATATTAGGACCCGATGGAGAGCAGGTTTATTTCATTGCCGGCAATCACACGGATGTTCCGGCAGAATTTGATTCTTTTGTGCCCGCGGTTTGGAAAGAAGACCGCCTACGACCAGCTATAAAGGATCCCCGGGGGCATGCTAATGATAGGGGTGCACCAGGAGGTTGGATCGCCAGATCAAATGATCAAGGCACTTCCTGGGAAATCATAGCCAATGGGTTTCGTAATGCTTATGATATCGCATTCAATGGAGATGGTGAACTTTTCACTTACGATTCCGATATGGAGTGGGATCTAGGTACGCCATGGTATCGGCCCACTAGGATCTGTCATGTTATACCAGGATCTGAATTTGGCTGGCGAACCGGATCGGGTAAATGGCCTGACTACTACTTGGATAACCTTCCAGGAGTCCTGCCTATGGGTCAAGGGTCTCCTACCGGGATTACTTTTGGTACCGGTACCCACTTTCCGGAAAAGTATCAACAAGGTTTATTCGCATTGGATTGGAGTTTTGGGACCATCTATTTTGTGGAATTCACCCCGCAAGGAGCTTCATACAGTGGTCGTTCCGAAGAATTTTTATCTGGAAATTCTCTTCCAGTCACCGATGTGGTAGTAGGACCTAATGGAGCGTTGTATTTTACCACTGGCGGAAGAAAATCCTCCTCTGGTTTATATAAAGTGAGTTATCCCCAAGGTTTAGTTTCGAATCAAGCTTCAGCTACCAGAAGCGCCGGGACTTCTGGGAAAGAAGTGCAAGCAATAAACAGTGATGATGCGCAGGCCGTGGATTCTATTTGGGCCAACCTTGGAAATAAAGATCGTTACGTGAGATACGCAGCTCGTGTTGCTTTAGAAAGGCAGTCTTTGAGCAACTGGGAGCATAAAATACAGCAAGATGCCTCCACAGACATTACGCTGCAAAGTAGTGTAGCGTTAATACGTGTTGGAGATGACCACTATAAACAGCCTCTATTGGCCCGTTTGTCTACACTTACTCCAAGTGATTTAGATAATCGACAAAAGCTTGATTTACTACGGGTTTATGGTTTGCTTTTTAGCCGCTGGGGTCCGCCAGAGCCAGGGCTATCTATCTCATTGCCTGATTACCCTAGTGGAGATGCCGCTCTCGATCGCGAACTTTGTGACTTACTTGTTTATTTAGGTGATTCCGAGGTAGTAAGTAAAACACTCCCACTTATTGAAAAATCGCAAACAACATTGGAATCCACACTAACTGGTAATGAAACCCTCTTGAGAAGCGAACAATATGGTCCTGTAATTGCCGCCATGCATGAGAACCGGCCATTTGAACAAAGTATGGCTTATGCTGTTTCCTTATCAGCCGCCCAAGTGGGTTGGACTCCTGCATTAAGGGCACGCTACTTTAAATGGTTTTATCAATCTCTAGTAAAAAGTGGCGGGGAAAGTTATCGGGGTTTTTTAGAAAAAATAAGGCAAAATGCACTGGCCTCAGTACCCAGCTCCGAAAGGAATGAATTAGCAGTTCTTTCTGGAGAGAGTCTATTGCAAGAGATGAACTTATTAGCTGATGATGTTGATCCACCAAAAGGACCGGGGCGGGTTTGGGAAGTAGGATTTGCAAACAAGCTGATCAGCGATGATGCCGAGACACGTTCCTTTGAGCATGGGAAGCAAATGTACCAGGCTTTACGTTGTGGCACGTGCCACATAATGCAGGGCAAAGGCGGCACTATTGGTCCCAACTTAACTCAAATAAGTACCCGATCAGGTAATTGGGATTTACTGCAGTCATTAATGACCCCGAGTTTGGCCATTTCCGATCAATATGCTGCCACTTTATACACACTTGAGGACAGCACTACTTTAATTGGTAGAACACTGTCCTCTGATGAAGACAGCGTATATATAAACGTTAATCCTTACCAACCTGCTGCTACCAAAGCAATTTCTAAATCGCGAATAGTTAATGAACAATTGTCCCCAGTATCCTTGATGCCCGGTGGCCTATTAAATCAACTAAACGAACAAGAACTGTTGGATCTCATGGCTTATTTGAACTCAGGTGGCAGTCCTGAACATGAAGTTTATGAAGACGATTGAGGGTAATTTCGGAGAAACGGCCTAATCTCTTAATTTTCCCGTAAATACGCTAATGTTGGGATTAATAGGGTTACCGGCGCTACGTCGTAAAGTGACAACCTGACCGGTATGATATAGGGCATCTGCAATGGGGCCATTGATCATATTCCAAAAAGGAAACTCGGAAACATTGTCTCCACGCTGAAAAATAACTCGATAATTTTCCATATCACTGGCGGCCCCCGCTTTAAGCAAGTGGCTCGCTTTTTGGAAGTTTAACAAGGTAGCTCTCCTTATCTGCTCAAAGCTTAGTTGTGACCAGTCCATTGGCCTTTCATTGGCTAAACTTTGTGGTGCATTTACAATAGTTAATGATAATCCATACAGGTGATCTACCGTTTCCCCAATAGACCGGGATTCAGGAGTAGGGCGATATTCAAGGTCCGTGGCTGATAAACTATCCGTGGCCCAATAATATCGAAAACCTAGCCCATCTATCAAACGACCCATTACATTACCTGCGGTGTAATCTTCAGGTTCGTTGGGTATTTCTTGAAATGGTAAGGCATAATCTTGGGACAGTAGGGGGCTTGACATCATGAGAGAGCAAATCAATACTAGGTACTTCATGTGGTTTCAGATTTGAGATGCAAATTAGTACTTTTATTTAACCCATTCAATCCCCTCATCCATGGAGGTGACATTAAAGCTGCGATACTGACTGTGGCCCTGATGATAATTTTCCATTATATTTACAATACATGTCGCCTATGGAGTATTTAATCACTCTAACAACAACTTAACATGAAAAGACTTCTCTACATATTGTTCATTATTGGTAACTGGTGTTTCCTGCAAGCGCAACAACTTGACGCTGTCGAAATTGACTTTCTTGCTTCTGACAGTCTACGGATTTTTGGCGATTTATATCACCAAGACAAATCCAATCCAACCGTCTTTCTTTTTCATCAAGGTCGATCCAATGGTCGTGCGGAATACTTAGAACTTATACCTACGTTACTTGACAAAGGGTACAATGTCGTTTCCATTGACCAAAGACGCGGAGGGCAATTGTATGGAAGATACAATCGGACAGTAGCCCAGTTGATGCTTAATGGTTATAGTTATTGTGACACTTATCCTGATCTGGAAGGAATAGTAAATTATATGACGAAGGCTGGCTATGTGGGGAAAAGAGTACTCTGGGGCAGTAGTTATAGTGCTGCATTGGTCGTGCGTCTGGCGCATAACCGTCCGGAGGATTTTCACGCAGTTTTATCATTTTCTCCCGCTTCGGGTGGCCCCATGCAAGATTGTAAAGCGGACGATTTCTTCGAGACTCTAAAGGTGCCTCTGCTACTTATGCGGCCTGGAAATGAAATGGAAATCGAATCTGTAGCCGCCCAGTTGCTGTTGGCCAAACAATATGGTCATAAAACCTATGTTGTGGATCATGGAGTTCATGGATCTTCAATGATGGTAGCTTCTCGGGTTGATGGCAGCATTTTAGATCAATGGGAAGTGGTTCATAGTTTTTTAGATGAACATCTTTCAAAATAACGACCACCCTAGCGAACATACCAGTTTGAAAGCCGACGGCACTTTAGATCCCGTATATGCACCAAAACCTCATTCCAGAGGTGGTACACGTTATAGGATCCTGGATTCAGAAAATTCTTGATTCCTACCATTAAGGAAACTAAATGGAGTTGTTCCTTTGTTGTTCTGCAAATACCAGGATATGAATTGGAAACAAATTATAATTTCATTAGGTGTAGTCTTAGTATTGTCCGCCTGGGCAGGATCAGCTGGCCCGGATTTAAGCAACAGTGCTTTGATTGAAGGAAAACCAGTGGCAGTAGTGGAGCTTTTCACCTCCCAAGGTTGTAGCAGCTGCCCGGCTGCTGACAAACTGCTCTCTGAATTAGTCCAATCGGCACAAGCAGAAGGTACAGAGGTATATCCCCTAAGCTTTCATGTATCCTACTGGAACTATTTAGGTTGGGAAGATCCCTTTAGTCGTAAGGAGTTTTCGGATCGCCAAAGGAATTATGCAAGAGCGCTGCAAAGTAGTGTTTTTACCCCGCAAATGGTATTCAATGGTTCGGCGCAGTGCGTTGGTTCTAGTAAGTCTCAAGTTCGAAGTAAATTGACTAAAGCCTTAACCAAAGAATCCAGAAACAGGGTTAAACTTTCCACCCAAAGTGAGGGAAACAAAGTACAGGTGAAGTATAAAATTGAAGGGTCGTTGACCGAAAGAGTTCTACAGGTTGCGCTGGTGGAACGAATGATATCAATTGAGGTGAGAAGAGGTGAAAATGGAGGCCGTACTTTGGAACACGATAATGTCGTGCGCAGTTTTAAGACCTTACTCCTGCACCGAGGTCCCTCTGGAAATTATGAGGTGGAATTACCCAACACATTTAATAAATCACAAGGTTCTATCATCGCATACGTACAAAATTCTAAAACACTGCAAATACTTGGAGCTTCACAGGTCAAGTTATAATACGAATAAAGTCCTTCCTTCGTACCTCCACAAATCGTTTAATTAGTAAGCAAATTCGCACTCCGAGCTATTAAAAGAGATTATGGTTGGTTTGTCTCTTTCTGCCGTTTTAGGCAACAATTCCCTCCAAAATTTGAGTATATTTGCGGCTTCCCAGAGTTCCAATCATGCTCATTTTTGCCTCAAGAGTCCTGAACCTTTACCGAGAAGCTTATTCAAAGCATCCTCGAGAAATATGGGTACTCACTTGGGTCACTTTGATCAATCGCATGGGTACCATGGTATTGCCCTTCCTTGCGGTTTACTTAAAAACCGTAATGGGGTACTCTTTGCAAGAAGCAGGAGTACTTGCAAGTGCGTTTGGGTTCGGTTCCCTGGGTGGGGCATTATTAGGGGGATGGGTATCGGACCGTTATGGCCCCCGATTAGTGATTATACTTAGTCTTACTTTAGGAGGGCTGTGCTTCATTGGACTGCAGTTTGCAGAAAGCTTCCAGTCTCTTTTTATAATGATCTTTCTAGCCGCGCTTTTCGGTGAGGCTTATCGTCCCGCTATGAGCGCCGCGGCGGGAAGCTTCGTTAGCAAAATGGAAACGGGTCGTACCATGGCTTTGCTTCGATTGGCCATAAACGTAGGCATGTCCTTAGCCCCCGCTTTAGGAGGGTTAGTGGCAGCAACCATTGGTTATCACTGGTTGTTTTGGATAGATGGAATTACTTGCGTGGGAGCAGCTTTTTTCTTTTACTTCAACTCGCGCAAGTGGAACATACCAATTGTTACAAGAAAGACTCCGGCTCAAGGGGCCTCCTTACCTCCGTTTCGAAATTGGGCATACTTGTGGTTTTTATTAGCTACTTTTTTTATTGGCTTCATCTTCCTCCAATGGTTTCATACAGTGCCTGTCTTTATAAAAAGTGAATGGGGCTTTGATGAGCGTTACATTGGAATGCTTTTAGGCTTCGCTAGTATTTTGGTAGCAATTTTCGAAATGCCTTTGGTGCACCTAATTGAACAAAAAAAGAAGACCGAGTTAGTGATCCTTATTGGCATCGGGTTGTTGGGGGGATCCTATCTGATCTTTCTCCTGCCACAGGCTTTGGCCATTTGTTTCCTAGCAGTATTCTTTTGGACCATGGGAGAAATTCTTTACCTTCCTTTTAACAATGCCCTTGCCTTAAATATGAGCCCTGCCGATCGCCGTGGTCAGTATATGTCTGGTTACTTCATGACGTGGTCTGTAGCCAATATTTGCGGACCTTTGGTGGGTTTTGCCATCATAGAGGCTCAAGGATACTCCTTCTTCTGGAACATGTTATTTGTGGTAGGAATAGTAAGTATTTTAATTACTGTATTACTCTTCAGGAGGAATGTGACACATATGACTTAAATGCTTTAGTCATTGGCTAGAGTTAAGGACATTACATAACAACTATTCGCTATGCTTAAACTTGTACTATCATTTATTTTGTTGTTAACATCAATTCCCATCTTCTCACAAGCTGAAAGTGAGCCAATAAAAATAGGGGTGGTTGGTTTGGTTCATTCACATGTACACTGGGTGTTAAATCGCGCCTCCGATGGGGATTTTGAAATCGTGGGCATAGTTGAACCCAACCAGGAGCTGGCGGAGAGATATTTAAATCAATACAAGCTGCCTATGAGCTTGATATATCCCACCATAGAAGCCATGTTGGAGCATACAGAACCAGAAGCGGTAACCGCTTTTAACACCATTCGTGATCATTTGAAAGTAGTTGAATTGTGTGCCCCCAAAGGGATTCATGTTATGGTTGAAAAGCCCATGGCGGTAAATTTGGAGCATGCGCAAAAAATGGTGGATCTAGCTAAGAAGCATCAAATCTTTCTGCTCACCAACTATGAGACTACTTGGTATAGTAGCAATCATCAGATTAAAAAAATACTGGCTGATGAACCTGAAGTTTTTGGTGACATAAGAAAGGTAGTTATTCACGATGGTCACCCAGGACCTCAGGAGATCGGGGTTGATGCCGAGTTTTTGGAATGGTTGACTGATCCCTATTGGAATGGAGCCGGAGCATTAACTGATTTCGGATGCTATGGTGCCAATTTATCCACTTGGTTGCATCATGGCCACCGACCCCTCTACGTTTCAGCTATTACCCAGCAAATTAAACCCCATATTTATCCTAAGGTAGAGGATGAAGCGACAATAATATTAGCTTATCCCCAGGCCCAAACCATCATTCAAGCTAGTTGGAACTGGAATTACAGTCGTAAGGACATGGAGGTTTATACAGAGAAGGGTTATCTACATGCCTTAAACGGAAAGGATATGAAAGTAATGCGTTCAGAGAAGGCCGGAGCCGTGTTGGAAACAGCACCGGATTTACCAATCAGTACCAACGACCCCTTCACCTATTTTATGGAAGTAATTAAGGGAAATATAATACTGCATGCAGAAGATTTAAGCAGCCCAGAGAATAATCTTATTGTGGTACAAATCTTAGAGGCCGCCAAACGTTCCGCCAGTGAAGGTCGAGTGGTCTTTTTGAAAGAGCTGGATTAGGGATTTTGAACAGTCATGGTTTCTAGCAATTTATGTAGTCGATCCACCCGGGCTGGCTCGGAGGCATATAAATTGTCTGTTTCCCCAGGATCTTTTTCCAAATGATAAAGTGTTCCTGGGGCTTCACCTGCTAACGGTTCACTATAGCTAGGTTGAGTAAAACCACCGGAGCCCAATTGCGGTGTATATTTCCAATCACCTTCGCGTATAGCAAAATGTCCATTTAGGGAATGCTGGATCATTACCTGTCTGATGGGTTCGTAAGCTTGTTGCATATAGGCGTCAACCATGTTATAGCTATCCTCCGCTGCCCCGGCTGGAGGCTCCTCCCCTAACACACCCGCGATAGTAGCAAAAAAGTCCGTTGTGCTAATTAAATAAGGTGAAACGGTACCGGCAGGTACTGCCTGAGGCCACCTTACAATATATGGGATACGATGTCCGCCCTCATAAATATCTGCTTTTTGGCCCCGATAGCGGTAATTGGAGCGGTGTGCGAACTGCTCCTTATCCAATGGAGTCCAATGGGCTCCATTATCTGAGCTTAATAAAACTAAAGTGTTTTCAGTCAAGTCAAGCTCATCCAAAGCGGTCAATATTTGGCCCACAGTAGCATCAACCTGTTTTACAAAATCTCCATATCTTCCTGCTTCACTGGTTTGGTGATATGAGGTGAGTGGGACCCAGGGTGCATGGGGGGCAGTTAATGGAAAATATAAAAAGAAAGGTGTGCCTTCCGCTCCTCGTGTTTGAATATAATTTAATGCTTTATCAGTGAGTTCGCCCAGAACATTTTCAATTTCCATGTCAGGAGCAATTTCCCCAGCCCGCCAAAACACACCTCTTCCATCAACTGCTTCACTTTTACCCGCGGTAAAAGCGGTGGGTTCGGTAACGGCTTGGTCATTTTCAAGAAACAAATAGGGTGTCATGTCCAATGATGATGGAAAAACGAAAGAGTAATCAAAACCTAACGACGAAGGCCCTCCGCTCACTGCCCGACTAAAATCTACGTTACTCCCTCTTGTACTGTCAAATAGAAACTTATAATCATACAATATCACGGGGCTATCTTGATTTATCTTTTGCCAACCCAACCCTAGATGCCACTTACCAACCACCGCCGTATGATATCCATGCTCCTGCAAAAATAAGGCTACCGTCGGTCTTTTCTTCTCAATTAAAGGCGGAGAATAACCCCACAAGACACCGGATTTTAGGGGGCTACGCCAGGCATACCTCCCGGTGAGTATTCCATATCGGGTAGGTGTACAAACAGAGGAAGCAGAATGTGCGTCCGTAAAGTACATACCCTCCTTAATAAGTCGATCTATATGTGGGGTTTGGATGGCAGATGCCTCGTTTAATCCACTGATGTCGCCATAACCCAAATCATCCGCTAGAATATATATGATGTTGGGGGGTATTGGTTTGGTTTCTTCTGGCTCTTGTTTCTGGCAGCCTAAAAGTATTAATAACATTACTGTAATCCGGGCCATACTAAGTAGCGACATAAATGTGGTGGTTTACAATCAAGATAATAATTTTGGCAATATTAATTCCTTAACTTTAAACAAAGTCTTATAACTCGTGAATTCTAAAATCGCCATCATCGAAGGTAGCGCCCGAAGTAACGGGGACACCCGTATGCTCACCAACTATTTAAGACAGGACCAATCCAATTGGGACCTTTTCGATTTGAACCAGTTGAATATTGGGCCCTATGACTATCAACAGCGCAATCAGGATGATGATTTTTTAACAACCGCTCAGAGGTTGTTGGAATACCCTACATTAATATTGGCTACTCCCATTTATTGGTACACGGTGAGCGGCGCCATGAAGGATTTTATGGACCGCATTTCAGACTTATTGGTGGATCCTCATAAGGATATTGGGAGAGCCCTAAGAGGAAAACGTATGGCCAGCTTGAGCTGTAGTCGTGGCGAAGACCTGGTGGCTGGATTTGAAATGCCTTTGAGAGAAACGGCAAATTATCTGGGAATGGATTATTTGGGGCATTATCACGGCTGGGTACAAGATGATCGTATCGCACCCAAAGCGGTGACGGTGATGGATCAACTTAAAAAAAGCGTATCGGAATAGTTTTCCAGGCTTTCATTTCTCTTGGGAAACATTTATGTTTAATCATGTCTATAAAAGTAATAGCCTTTGATGCCGATGATACCTTATGGCATAATGAATCTTTCTTTCAGGAAGCTGAAAATCGTTTCAAAGACCTGTTAGAAGATTACTTGCCCCAGCACACCGTGAGCCGCGAGCTTTTGAAGACGGAAATTGAAAACTTACCTTGGTATGGATATGGTATTAAGGCTTTTATGTTGTCAATGATTGAAACTGCCATAGGCATTACGGATGGGCAGCTTAAATCCAGTGATATCGTAAAGATCATAGGTTTTGGAAAGGAGCTTTTAGCAAAACCTGTAGTGATGTTAGAAGGTGTGGAAGAGGTATTGTCTACCTTAGAATCAAAGTATAGGCTGGTATTGGCCACCAAAGGAGACCTTCTAGATCAGGAACGAAAATTGAATAAATCCCTGCTGGCCAAATATTTTCATCACATAGAAATAATGTCTGAGAAGAAAGAAGCTGATTTTTCTAAATTGATCAGACATTTAGATGTGCCGCCAGAAAATTTTGCTATGATTGGCAACTCTTTAAGATCGGATGTTATGCCTGTATTGAGCCTTGGAGGTCATGCCTTTCATATTCCATATCACGTCACCTGGGATTTGGAAAAGGTAGATCATAAAATTGATCATGTCAACTTTCGACAGCTGGAAAAAATAACAGATCTACTTCAACATCTTTAGGTATGTTCTTGAACTTGCCCGGGCTGCGTAACTCCAATCAAGATCATTGGCAAAGCGTTTGGGAGCGTCAATATCCTGAACACTTTCTAAGAGTGATTCAAGACGATTGGGAAATGCCCCAACGTACCAAATGGGTGTCTCGTTTACAAGAATACATTGCTCGTTACACTCCCCATGAAGTCGTTTTAGTAGGCCACAGCGTGGGATGTGCGACCGTATTACATTGGTATCAGCAGTACCAAATTCCCGTAAAAGCTGCGCTCTTAGTAGCTCCAAGTGATGTGGATCACCCCCAATATCCCTCATATATTCAGGGGTTTAGCCCCATGCCTTTGGTACGAATGCCATTTCCTACGGTGGTGGTAGCCAGTGATGACGATCATGTGATCTCCCTGGACAGGGCGCAATTTTTTGCCGATTCCTGGGGCAGTGAACTGGAGCTGTTAAACCGAGCCGGTCATATTGAAGTTCCTTGGAATGGCGCGGAAAAACTATGGCAAAGTTGGTTATAATATGACCACCTCGTCAATGTAAAAACGACTTGGTTCGCCCGCGCGATGGTGTCCGGTGGGGATAGGGGCTACTGGCAAGATTTTCACTTTCAAAGCCTGTACTTCCGTACTTTCAAACGGCATTTTGATAGTAACTTTGTTCCGTCCCTGAGTATGGCTAACCTTTAGGTCATTTGATTCCGCTAAAAGTTCATACGATTTCCCATTGCGGGATCCCCATACTTGAATTGTTTCCGGAACATAAATACCGGAGATGGTCATGCGCAAACAAGTGATCTGAATTTCTTGAGTGGTAGTTGGTTCAGGAAAATTAAAATCTACTTCCAAATCATTATTGAAACCTTGCCAGTTGTCACTGGTAACGGTCAAGGCCCCGTAGTTAAAATCGACTAAGGCTTGGACACCGGCAGCATCTTTGTAATCCAAATAAGGGGAATGGTACTTCACTTCAGTATTTCCTCCCAGATGTATTGGAAATTCAAAATGAGTAATCTTCCCCAATGATTCT
>JAJCYK010000421.1 GCA_029262935.1 Cytophagales bacterium
CACGCCGTTAATTTCTATGCTACAAGAACCACATTTCCCAGCCTTACAATTCCAACGCACAGCCATGTCTTGAGCACTTTCGGCCTGAATCTTATGAATAGCATCCAATACCACCATGCCCTCCTCTACTTCAGTTTGGTAGTCCACCATGTTGCCTTCACTTTCAGCCCCACGCCAAATTTTAAATTTTCTTAGGTCAGCCATAATATTTGAGTTTAACCCTCCTGAGCTATTGTTGCCTCCAATTCTTCAAGTTCCGCATAGGCAATTTCCTTTAAACCTGCTGCTGGTTCCGGTCTCGCAACTTTTTCAACTTGCATATGACCATCTGGTCCTTTACGAGAAACCACATTAACCCCTAGCCATTCTTCTTGCTCTCCTTCATGATCCAGTCGGGTATGGGCACCTCTGCTCTCCGTTCTAAGTAATGCCGCTTTGGCCACTGCCTCTGAAGTAATTAGTAAGTTTCGCATACTAAGCGCTTCGTGCCAACCAGGATTGTATTGGCTGGCACCTTCGGCCTTAACGTTTTGATATCGTTGCTTGAGCTGCTCAACTTGATCGATGCCTTTCTTTAATTCAACATCGGTACGAACGATTCCTACATGATTTTGCATGGTTTCCCTCAAGTCATCGTGCATTAAATAGGGGTTTTCTCCTCGTTCTTTGTTTAAGATATCCGTTGCTCGGCGTATTATTCTGGTAGTTTGATCTTCATCTATGGTGGGGGCATTTACCAGCGAGCGGCAATAATCACTGGCCCCGCTACCCGCTAATTTGCCAAACACCAATAAATCGGATAAGGAATTTCCTCCTAGCCGATTAGCTCCATGCATCCCTGCTGAACACTCACCACAGGCAAACAATCCTGGCACATTGGTCATTTGACTATCTGCATCTACCCGTATGCCTCCCATAAAGTAGTGTAATGTAGGTCCTACTTCCATGGGTTGTTGAGTGATATCAAGTTCTGCCAGTACCTTAAATTGATGGTACATTGAAGGCAATTTTCTTTTGATATATTCTGCTTCTCTTCGATTAGCAATGTCCAAGAAAGCACCGCCGTGTGGAGAACCTCTGCCTTCTTTCACTTCTTTCATTATGGCCCTTGCCACCACATCTCTGGTGAGTAATTCGGCAGGTCGTCGCGCATTCTTGTCTCCCTCCAACCATCGATTGGCCTCTTCAGCATTTGGTGCGGTCTCTGAAGCAAAACGAGCCGGAATATTATCAAACATGAAACGTGTGCCCTCTGAGTTCACCAATATCCCTCCTTCTCCCCGTACACCTTCAGTTACTAAGATTCCCGCTACCGAAGGCGGCCATACCATACCCGTAGGGTGAAACTGGGTGAATTCCAAATCCATCAACTCGGCCCCGGCTTCATAAGCCATAGCATAGCCGTCCCCAGTGTATTCCCAACTGTTTGAAGTCACCTTCCAGCCTTTGCCAGCACCTCCAGTGGCAAATATTACCGCTTTGGCTTTAAAAACCACAAACTCACCAGTGTCCCTAATCATGGCTACCAAACCGGCAACCTTATCTCCATCCTTTAATAGGTCCATTGCGGAGTATTCCATATAAACTTCAAAACCCTGATGGATCCCATAGTCTTGTAACGTGCGAATCATTTCCAATCCGGTGCGATCTCCCACATGTGCCAAGCGCGGATATCTGTGCCCACCAAAATTCCTTTGGTTGATCAATCCATCTTTAGTACGATCAAATACCGCCCCCCAATCTTCAAGCTCCCTTACTCTTTCTGGGGCTTGTTGGGCATGCAATTCTGCCATTCGCCACACATTAAGAAACTTACCTCCACGCATGGTATCTCTAAAATGAACTTTCCAATGATCACGGTGATCTACATTTCCTAAGGCCGCGGCCATCCCTCCTTCTGCCATTACAGTATGTGCTTTCCCAAGCAGGGATTTACAGACCAGGGCAGTATTCATACCTTGAGCGGAACACTCGATAGCAGCGCGTAACCCGGCACCACCGGCGCCTACTACTATTACATCATGTTCAAAAGTTCTTAACTCTGAAATATTCATATCTTTTGTTTAGATCCCCCAAGTGTTCCAGTCAGAAATAATTCCCATGGATACCAAACGCACATAAACATCGCTTACACCTACCCAGATTAAACTGAGCCAGGCAAAGAGTTTGTGATTGCGATTCATCCACGACACTTTTTGGTACACGCCATTTAGGGGTCCGGCACCAGCGCAAGAAAAACAGTCCTTTCGGCCCCCAATTAAATGTCGGAAAGAATGACATCCTAAAGTGTAGAACCCCAGCAGTATTGGATTCAAAGTAAGGACCAAACTACCAACGCCAAAACCAAAAACTCCCTCATGAAAATAGGCGGCAACCGCGTCGGCACCTAAAATAAGCAAGTAGATTAAGGCCATATATAGGGCGTACCGATGCAAGTTTTGGAAGATCAATAGGAACGTTTCGCCCCTATAATTTTTTTGTGGTACTGCGCCTACCGCACATCCTGGGGGCGACCCTGCAAAGGCTTTGTAATACGCACCTCTGTAGTAGTAGCAAGTAAATCGAAACAAACCGGGGAATATTAAAATTAGAAATGCCGGCGATGCCGGCAAAAAAGAAGGCCACCAAGACGGCCACTCCCCTAGCAATGCATGCCACAGGGGAGCAGCACCTGCCACTCCGGACTTTACATAAATCAAGGGAGAATAAAAGGGGCTAAGGTAGGCAACAGTATAGTAATGACTGCCTTGAAAGGCTGCCCAGGTAGCATAAACAATAAAAGCACCTAAGCCAAACAATACTAACGCAGGTTCCACCCACCAGTTGTCCGTACGCTGTCTTTGCAAAAAAAGAATGCGTGATAGGGTTTGTTCCATGGTAGCGGGAGATGATTTTTCTTAAAATAGAAATTAATGGTTAAAGTACAAAAATATCGGTCTTCCCAGTTCTTATAAAATTCTTGGTTAAACCCCTGTATATAAGAAAAGAAGTTGCAACTTTGCTGGAAAATGGGATACGGCCAAACCATAGTATGTACCTGCAGTCCTGGTATAAGCTCCTACCTTAGTCAAGAGATCTCAGATCTAGGCTATCAAGTACAGGAGGTGCACCCTATGAGCGTGTCCTTAAAAGGTTCGTTGGAAGATTGCATAAAACTAAACCTGCACTTAAGAACAGCAAATAGGGTATTGATTCTCATTAGAAGCTTTAAAGCTGCTCACCCAGATCATCTGTATCAAGCCTTAAGTCAAATTCCTTGGGAAGATCATATACCACGACATGGGTATATATCCGTTACGGGTTTCGTAAAGAATCAACACATTTTAGATACCCGGTTTGCTAACCAGAAAACTAAAGACGCCATTGTAGATCGACTGCAACGTGTTCGTGACGAACGTCCGGATTCCGGACCCTCCCGAGATCAAACGGTGATCTATTTATATTGGGTAAAAGATGATTGTCATGTCTATTTCGATACCTCTGGTGAAACCATCTCGAAGCACGGATACCGACGGATGCCCTTTAAGGCTCCTATGAGGGAAGCCTTAGCGGCAGCAGTCTTAATGGCATCTAAATGGGAGCCTGGGGTACCCTTGGTCAACCCGATGGGAGGTAGTGGAACTTTAGCCATAGAAGCAGCCATGATCGCCAAGAAGGTTGCACCTGGACTGTTAAGGGAGAATTTTGGATTTATGCACTTAAGGAATTATCAAAAAGAGTCGTGGAAGGACTTGAGGAAACAGGCTGAAGATCTTGTAATGAAGGACTGCGAACCGTTATTTCACCTTTCTGACAAAAGCCTGGAAGCGCTTAGAAGTGCTCAGAAAAATGCAGAATGGGCTGGTGTAAAATCCTTGATCAGTTTCGAACAAAATGATTTTAATAAAATTGATCTACCTCAAGCTGACGGAGTGGTAATACTAAATCCCGAATACGGCACGCGTATGGGGGACGTGCAACAACTTGTGGGAACTTATAAAGATATTGGTGACTTCTTTAAGGAGAAGGGCGCGGGATATTGGGGTTATGTTTTTACGGGGAACCCAGAGCTAAGCAAACGCATAGGCTTACGTAGTTCTCGAAAAATTCCATTTTACAATGGTCAAATTGAATGTCGGCTACTGGAATTCGAATTATATAGAGGGAGTAAAAAAAGTGCTGATGATGCTTTAGATAAAAAGCAGTAAACCTTAAATTGGGCCACGTTACATGCTAGAAAAGATTCTTTACAGCTTTCCAATTCAGCTATTGATAAACAACATCAAAAAGAATCAAGTATTGTTATTATGCTGGTATCTGCTGTTTATCATAGTCACTGGTGGTTTTGGAAAACTGCTAGGTATTCCCTATCTCTTTTTGGACCCTGAATATGTTGACTCTGTAAATTTTTGGAGTTTCTTCATAGTTGGAATTACTTTTGGTGGTTTTACTATGGCCTTTCATATTACGTGTTACATCGTAGACAGCCATCGATTTAGTTTTATGGGTACACTGTCCCGACCATTTACTCGGTTTTCTCTTAACAACAGCATCATACCTATTGCTTTTATTATTGTTTACATCACCTGTATTATCAGGTTTCAAGTAGATAGTGAGTTTGCCAGCCCCGGTATTATCCTTAAGAATATTGCGGGATTGTTAGCAGGATTTATGGCCATGATTGTTTTTTTGGTCACCTATTTCCGCCTTACCAACCAGGACATCTTTAAGTTAATAACCATTAATGTAGATAAGCAATTAAGGAAGGCCACCATTTCCAGA
>JAJCYK010000422.1 GCA_029262935.1 Cytophagales bacterium
TACTACCCGTCCGTGTAGCAACAAATCACTAACAGCCATATCGTCGATGTATTTTGCGGCCCCAGTCACATGGTAGAGACCACTTTCGTGAGCCATGATGGTTTTGCTCGTTTTAGTCATGTGTTTCTGACCAAAATTTAAAAAGTATGTTTCGTGCCATTACTTGCCTGCCATAGGCACTTGCCCTAGCATCTGAAATTGGCGTAAAATCATCATCTATCATATTCATGGCAGTTTCAACATGTTCTCGAGACCATACTTTATTTACCAGATACTGCTGGGTTTTTTCTGCCTTTTTGGTCATGGCCGCCATACCGCCATAATACAACTCCAAATCCATGACTTTTTGGGAATCATCCAACAGCAACTTAAACCCTCCACTTATGGTGGAGATATCCAAGTCCTTGCGCTTGCTTATTTTGTACCATTTCACGACCACGTCGGGTGCCGGTATGGGGACAATAATTTTCGTAATCAACTCATCAGGAGCAAGTTCGGTTTGGCGGTATCCCGTGATAAATTTTGACAATAGCATCTTTCTGGTTCCTAACATACTGGTCAATTCGACCTGGGCTTCATAAGCCATTAAGATAGGAGGGGTATCTCCAATTGGTGAGGCGCTGCCGATGTTTCCACCAAGTGTGGCTAAGTTCCTTATTTGTAAAGACCCAAACACTTTTAATGTTTCGAATAAGGCCGGGAGTTGGGATTCTGACACTTGTTTGACCTGTTCCAGGGATGTACCAGCACCAAATATTATTTGATCTTCAGTTATAGCGATCTTGGATAGTTCACGTACACCGGACAAATCGATTATCTCAGATAATAATTGGTGTTGCTTAGTAACTTTCAGGGCAACATCCGTAGCACCGTTAATTAGTATGGCCTCTGGATACATGCTGCGAAGTCTTACTGCTTCTTCTAAACCTATAGGCTTAAAGTATTTTTGTTCTGAACCCATGATATCCAGTGGATATTGGGAAATTTCTTTTAGTCTGGCAATCAGTTGCTCATCAAATTCCGACTCGATTGCAGGATGCGCATTGGACATCGCAGCCTCCATGATAGATCGATAACCCGTGCATCGACAGAGGTTTCCCGTTAAAGCGTCAGCAACTACGTCGCGATTAGGATTTTCATGATTTTGGTGCAAAGCAAACATGGACATGATAAATCCCGGAGTACAATAACCGCATTGAGATCCATCATAGTCCACCATGGCTGACTGAACAGGATGCGGTTGATCTAAAGTCCCAATGTGTTCAACAGTAATAAGTGCTTTTCCATGCAGCATTGGAAGGAACATTAAACAGGAGTCACAGGCATCATAGTGCAGCAGGTTATCTGAATCCAAATGCGCAATAGCCACCGTACAAGCACCACAGTCACCTTCGGCACAGCCTTCCTTAGTTCCTGTCAGTAGAGGGTTTTCTCTGATGAAGTTTAAAAGGGTAGTCGTTGGGGTATACTTGGTTACATTATGAAAATCAAGTACAATTTCCTGCTCATTTAATAAAAATCTGACCGTACCTGATTCTCTCATTAGCCCCTGCGTTTCGCATCCAAAGTAGTCAAAATATCTTATTTATTATAGCCTCGAAATTGAATATAAAGCTTGAAAATTGGCATCAGTATTAAAATTCCAATTAGCTGGCGAAATACTAGCCTCTAACTGCCATTTAGTAAATGAAATACCCTAATTTTTCGAATTATTGTATAAATATCCCGATATAGGGTCATATTTTAACTAATAGTTGATTGTTTTTTATAAAATATTTAATTTTACCGTTATAATTTTAACCCAAACAAGTATAGTTTAATAATAATTGGCTCAAACAATGGCAAAAACGAAATTAGAATACATCTGGCTAGATGGGTACAAGCCCACACAAAGCTTGAGAAGCAAAACCAAAATAATAAATGATTTTGGAGGATCTTTAGAGGACTGCCCAATGTGGTCGTTTGATGGAAGTAGTACGGAACAAGCTGTAGGACATTCGTCGGATTGCTTGTTAAAGCCAGTAGCCATTTTTTCTGACCCTGCTAGAAAAAATGCTTATCTGGTTATGACTGAAGTATTAAATGCTGATGGTACCCCTCATACCACCAACGGTAGAGCCATCATAGATGACGACGATAACGATTTTTGGTTCGGATTTGAGCAAGAGTACTTTTTGTGGGACCCTTCCACAAACCTGCCCTATGGTTTCCCCGAAAGCGGTTTCCCCGCTCCACAAGGACCATACTATTGCGGTGTAGGTACCGGAAAGGCTTATGGCAGGGAAATTATAGAAGAGCATCTTGATCTTTGTTTGGAAGCTGGAGTTAATATTGAAGGGATCAACGCGGAAGTGGCTGCTGGGCAGTGGGAGTTTCAAGTTTTTTCCAAAGGAGCAAAGAAAGCTGGTGATCATGTATGGGTAGGGAGATTCCTACTAGAAAGAACCGCAGAAAGATATGGCTTGTCTATCAATTGGCATCCTAAACCCGTGACCGGTGATTGGAACGGTTCAGGAATGCATGCCAACTTTAGTAACGAAGTACTACGTACTGCGGGCAATGAAGAAACCTATAAAACCATTTGTGAAGCCTTTGGGCCAGAAGTTAGCTCACATATTGAAGTTTACGGGGCGTATAATGAGATGAGACTAACTGGCTTGCACGAAACGCAATCCATTGATCAATTCAGTTATGGCATTTCGGATCGCGGTGCATCCATTCGTATACCTATCGCCACAGTAGAAAATGGCTGGAAAGGATGGTTAGAAGATCGAAGACCAGCATCTAATGGAGATCCTTATAAAATTGCTGCCAGAATTATTAAGACGGTAAAACCAATAAGCGTTTCCGTTGCAGCTGTTTAGCATAGCTTATCTTATATTAGTATCCAGAGCCTTGATTTTCAAGGCTCTTTTTTTATAAAACTTATTCAATTAAGGGTATTTGGCGTAAAAAGAATTTGGTGTAACTTTCGATTGTTATAACAATCAATAAATGGAACAAGCGACATTTGGAGCTGGATGTTTTTGGTGCATCGA
>JAJCYK010000423.1 GCA_029262935.1 Cytophagales bacterium
AAAATTGACCTATGTCGATCGTCAGTCAACCCTGGGTAAATCACCCCGAAATTTTGCTATAGATCCAACCGGTAATTATCTGCTGGTGGGCAACAGTAGGAGCGATCAGATTGTCATTTTCAAGCGTGATCAAAAAACGGGGTTGTTGACGTCAACAGGCAGGAGGATTCCTGTAAGTTCTCCGGTATGTCTACAATTTGTAGCGATTGATTAAGTTGAACTAAATGAGTTATTGAACCCCTGAAAGCAAGCGGGGATTCGGAAACTAGGATAATTCGAATTATGAAAATATTGTCATATGAGAAAGGCTGTTATTATCAGCGTGATTGTTTGAAACAGTGATGAATGATAAATCCACACATAGTGGATGAAGGTGTCTGATGGATAGGTTTCTTTATTGCCACGAATTTTTGTAATGCTTCTGTTTATCCTGTTCTAGCTTTCAATATAATACATCAATCATATGAATATCCATCCATGGAAGGTAAGGGAATGGAAATTATTTCGATGTAGCAATTGATACAAACTATTACCGTGCCTATCGTCACCTATTTTTGGATGGTCTCATTAAAGAGCCTAGTTGTTTCGATACAATGTTGGCTTTACTACAATTCATTTGTTAGTGGTTTTGTAATTTGAGGCATCGCAAATAAGGGTACCATGACCAACAAAAGAAACTTCGATGTCCTACATGATGGGACGATCAATAAATCAGTAGGCTTTACTAAATCAGAGCGGGAAGTACTGGGCCTGCAAGGATTATTACCTCACTCTATTGCCAGCCAGGATTTGCAAGTATCACGGGTTATGGCCAGCATCCGTCGTAAAGGCTTTGACATTGAACGATATATCTTGCTTTCCTCATTACAAGATCGAAATGAAAAGCTATTTTATCGGGTTGTGATCGATCATATTGAGGAAATAATGCCATTAATTTATACGCCCACAGTAGGGGAGGCGTGTAAGGAGTTCTCTCAAATATTCAGAGCCCCCAAAGGTTTTTATATCACCCCAGACGATAAGGGAGAAATTACCAAAATTCTGGATAATTGGCCGGAAAAAGACATACGGGTCATCGTGGTAACCGACGGTCAACGCATTTTGGGGCTGGGTGATTTGGGTGCTAATGGCATGGGTATTCCCATTGGAAAATTGGCTTTGTATACGGCTTGTGCTGGTATTTTACCACATCAATGCCTACCTGTGATGTTGGATGTAGGTACAAACAATGGGGAAATTTTGGAGGATGTACTTTACCTGGGTTATCCCAAAAAAAGGTTGCAAGGTCAGGTATATCTTGACCTAGTCGATGAGTTTGTACAAGCTGTACAACAGAAATATCCCAGAGCGCTCATCCAATTTGAGGACTTTCTAACACCAAATGCCTATGGACTACTGAACAAATACAAGAATCAGATATTGTGTTTTAATGATGATATTCAAGGCACCGCTACCGTAGCGTTAGCAGGTGTTTATGCCTCTTCCAGAATTACCAACCGATCATTTGCTGATTTAAAGATAATGTTTTTGGGAGCTGGTTCAGCGGCCACAGGAATCGCAGATCTAATGGTTAAGGCTTTGGAAGCTGAAGGACTAACCACTACCGAAGCACGTAAACGGCTATGGTTTGTCGACATTGAAGGGCTCGTGGTTGCCTCGCGAAGTGACCTAATGGAACACAATCTTCCATATGCCCATAAGCATGCTCGACTCAACTTTTTAGAGGCTATTGATAGCATAAGACCTCATGTGCTTATAGGAGCAACAGGAGCTCCTGGCACTTTTACAGAAGAAATTGTGGCTCGAATGGCCGATATTAATGACCGGCCTGTAATATTTGCTCTGTCCAACCCGACCTCCAAAGCGGAGTGCACTGCCGAACAAGCCTACACTTGGAGTCAGGGGAGGGCCGTTTTTACAAGCGGCAGCCCTTTTAAACCGGTACATTACGAAGGAAACGTCTTTCGTCCAGGACAAGGTAATAATGCTTATGTTTTTCCGGGATTGGGATTAGGGGCAATAATGAGCGACGCCAGTATCATCCCAGATGAACTATTTTTAGAGGCAGCTTTTACGTTGTCACAATTGGTCACTATCCAGGACATTTCAGAAGGAGCACTCTACCCCCGTCTTACGGAGATCCGAGCAATTTCTTTGGAGATCGCGGTAGCTGTAGCCGAGAAAGCCTATGAGTTAGGAATTGCTGGTAACCAACGACCGAAAGATTTACGAACCTATATTGAGGAGTACATGTTTGATCCTCGGTACTAAACTTAAAGTAAACACGTAGTGGTTTGAATTCACAATTGACCATGCATCTGAGGAGTTTATGTTCTATTCTGTCCATGATTATCTCAAACTACGTCATATTGTTCTTTGCTCAGTGGTTTCCAGTTGGTCATTTCAAATCATCTATAAGGTTAAATGCTAGTTTTTGAAGTTGAGGCCCTGTTTCATTATCACTACGATTCGTTATCACTACGATTCCTAAATCAAATTGCGGAAACACAAACATCATGTTTTGAGTTCGAAAAGACCCTCCATGATGAGAGTAGTAATTCCCAGATTCTTCGTATTCTCGAACTCTCCATAGATACGTAAGGGTTTTCCCATCTCTGCTATAAACAACCTCTCTTGACTTTCTTATTGTGGGTGATGTTGAATCGAGTTGAAGTTGCAAGTATTTTAATAATTCAGTGGTAGTTGACTTTAGATTGCCGGACGCACCCCAAAGGGGATTATAAAAAAGGGGATTAACATTTTCGCTGAAACCTAGGCCATTGGCAACATTTGGCAGATCCGCTTGCATTAATTCCATTTTAGTGTTGGTCATTTCTGCACTTTCGAAAATGAAGGCTTTAAGTAGATTATCGAAATTATCATTGTAAACAACCTCTAGTATATGACCCAATAATTCAACTCCGGCACTAGAATATGAGAACCTAAATCCTGGTATCGTATCAATTTGAACGTCATGAAGATCGTCGAGGAATTTTCTCTTACTGTAATTTGCATATACTTGGTTTATTTTATCAGGAGTCTCCTCTTCCTCAAATTTATTGAATAAAGTATTCACCTCTAGAGGTAATGTATTAACCAAACCGCTAGTATGTGTGAGTAAATGTTTAATCTTTATAGGCGATTGCTCATACATAAGATTCGGATATTCTTCATCCAAAAATTTCTGGACATTATCCTCGATAGTCA
>JAJCYK010000424.1 GCA_029262935.1 Cytophagales bacterium
AACCCCCTTTTTCTTTGTCGCAGCGGCCCTTAACTTATTAGCCATTCCTATTTGGATGGCAATAAAACCACAAAACCCTATTCAATTAACTTAACCTGGCTTTATGATCACAAGACAAGAATACCATGAGGCTTGTAAGAAAGCACTTCAAATGATTGAAGAAGCGGGGGTTTACCTTACAAAAGAAGATAAGGAAAAACTCGCTGCTGCAGATTTCGGTCTAAGTAATCTACAACAGGAAGGAATACAGATCTTAACCATGTTTGATACGGACCGGATTGCAGGCAAAATATTAGTATTGTTTCCCTATCAAACTGAACCGGAGCACTGGCACCCGGCAGTAGGGGATGATCCCGGAAAAGAAGAAATCATCAGAGCTATCAGCGGTGATCTCTACTTCTATATTTCCGGTGAGGACACACTTGAACAAGGATTTCTGGTAGATGGCAAGGAGTCGGTATACACGATGAGACATGAAGTGGTACTCAAGCCAGGAGACCAACTCACCTTGCCTGCTGGAAGCAAACATTGGTTTCAGGCCGGTGTCAATGGCGCGGTGATGTATTCCTTTTCTACGAAGGTAAGGGACGCTTTGGATCAGTTTACTGATCCTCATATCCGCAGAGAAACGATACTGGTGGATTCCTTAGATGCAAAAGAAAACTCTTAAAATAATTAGGTACAAAAACAGATGAAGCAAAGTATCATTACCGCTTTCTTAGGTAAAACACAAGACCGATTTTCGGAATATCAGCAGCCCACTACACTAAAGGAACGCTTGGAGCTTGTCAACAAGATTGATGGGGTCACCGGTATTGAAATAGTATATCCCTATGAGACAGGAGACCCTAAAGAAACCCTAGAATTGATGGAGCGTTATGGGTTGGAGTTTGCAGCCGTAAATGCCAACATTAAGAAAGAATCCAAATGGGTAGCTGGGGCAATCTCCAGGCCTCAAAAAGAAATTCGTGCGCAGGCGGTTGAAATCATTAAGCAAGCCAAAGATTATGCTAAAACAGTCGGTGCACCCTTAGTCACCTGTTGCCCATTGTCCGATGGCTTCGATAACCTTTTCCAAGTAGACTATCCTAAGGCCTGGCGTAACCTGATTGAATCAGTAGCAGAGGCCTCCGATTACTTGCCGGAAATCCCCTTATTTATAGAGTACAAGATCAATGAAACGCGCGTTAATTGTCATTTGGATAGCTGTGCTAAAACCATGGTACTATTAAAAGAGGTTCAAAACCAGGCTACTGGAATAACCATTGATTTTGGACATTCCTTATTAGCCAAAGAAAACCCTGCCCAGGTATTATCCATGTGCCAGGAATTGAATGTGGATTATTATATACATACAAATGATAACGACTGGAATTTCGATTGGGATTTGATAAGTGGATCAAGAAATCTTTTGCATACTGTGGAGTTCTTATTTTATGCCTATGAGTACGGTTATGATAAGTTTTTTACTGCAGATGCCTCACCACGGATCTTTGATATGGTGGGCTTCTTTACGGAACATGCGGCCATGAATCGGGCGATTTGGGATTTAGTTGAACGCCTGGATCGTAAGAAATACCGCCGATTAATGGAAGAGGAGAAATACCTGCCCCTAATGGAACTAGTTAGAAAAGAAATTTATAGACTATAACCGAATAGTCATCTCGATTAAATTAATGACCTTCAGTCGTTGAAGGCCTCAGGCCAATATCAAACAAAACTGCTTAATAAGATGTACAAATTTAACTTTCTCTTGTTGTTAACCCTACTGCTTTCAATTAACACAAGCTGTGCCCAGCAAGTGGTAGGAATCATTGAAACAATTAATCTGCCCACTGCCAGGCATGAGTGTGCTACCGTGGCGCTTGGGGGGCAATTGTATCTAATTGGGGGGCGAGGAATTAAACCTGTAGAGGTATTTAACCCTACTACCAAAACTTGGAAAAAGGCCGGTCCAACTCCTTTCGAAGTCCATCATTTTCAACCTGTAGTTTTTGAGGATGAAATATATGTGCTCTCAGCTTTTACCGGAGGGTACCCTCGAGAAACACCTTTAGAAAATGTATGGATCTACAATCCAAAAGAGGACCTGTGGCGTGAAGGGCCAGAGATACCTGAGAATAGGAGAAGAGGAGCAGGTGGCGTATTGACTGTGGGAAGTAAAATTTATGTAGCAGGAGGGATTTTGGACGGACACAACAGTGGTACGGTATCTTATACTGATGTGTTTGACCCCAAAACAGGCGCTTGGAAGGAGCTACCTGACATGCCGAATCGCAGAGATCATACCGTGGCAGTAGGTGATAGTCAAAACATGTACCTCATTGGCGGCAGGACTACCGATTATCATGAAGAAGACAGCTATAATGCTTTTTTAGACAAAACGGTAAGTAAAATGGATCGATTCAATTTCTCTGAAAATAAGTGGGAAACGGTGTCAGCAGAGTTGCCCGTGGCCACTGCAGGAGGAGGCGCGGTGCTTTTTAATAAAAAAATATATTATATGGGAGGGGAAACTTCCCAAGTGCCCGCGCACAATGAGATTCAGGTATACGATATCGCTTCAAATAGCTGGACTTTAATATCTCCTTTAGAACAAGGCAGGCACGGTACTCATGCCGCCATTATTGACAAAAGCATTTTAATAGCTAGTGGTAGTGGAAATAGTGGAGGAGGACCGGAATTGCAATCTGTGGAAGTAATAAACTTGGATTGACAAGTTGTCCAGCACTTTAGAACTTTGGTTATTCGATCTTTTTACCAACTAATTCCTGTCCATTTTGAAATAGCGTGAGACTCTTGATCTCATTTTCTTCATCTTGAAAAGTAACTTGAGCATCTACCATCATTATAAAGAATTCATAGTGGCTTTTTGCGAGTAATTCGAATCGAGGTTGCGAGGTGGCTTGCCCATAGAGTTGGGATGCTTCACGGGTTATGGTGATATGAAAATTAGGCATCAATTGATAGCGTCCCACATAACGTTGTAAAACTTCTTCTGGCAAGGTCACTGCGTTGTCTTTGGACCTAACGGCAGTTAGTTCCGAAGTGGTGTCTAACAAGTGAAACCCTATGTCGTCAACACTCTCCGTGGAATTGGTTAATACTACCACGGCATTCCCGGTCTCCTTGACGAATCCCACAAAGGCCCGGTATCCTCCCGTACCTCCATTATGCCAGAAAATACTCCCATTGGCACTTTTCTTAATATGCCAACCAAGTCCTACTCCCATCTCTCCAGCCTTTTGGTGACGGGCCTCATACGAAAGGTCCATTGCTGCTCGCAACGGTGTTTCCGTATAACCAAGATTGGCAGCCAGGAACTTCAACATATCATAGGTAGAGCTACGAATAGCCCCTGCACCTGCTAAAGTGGGGATGTCCCAATTTTCCGTTTCTCCTCCTGCGTTGTGTGCAGTGGCCAGATTTTTCTGCATACTTGGATTTAAGGTAATTTTCGTTTCTTCCATATGCAAAGGCGCAGTAATCACCTGATGAAGCAGTGATTCAAAAGACATTTGAGCATTTAAGGCTAAAATGTGACCCAACAGTCCTTGAGCCAAGTTCGAGTACTCGTATTTCGTGCCCACGTCCCGTACAGGTTGGTAGTTGGATACGAAGGAGTACATTTGGTCAACGGTGTAGTCAGCAAAAGGATTATTAAGGTTAGCCGGGGCAAAATTCAATGGCATTCGAGGTAATCCAGAGGTATGGTCAGACAGACTTCCTAAAGTAATATCCTGGGCGCCCTTAGCTGGCACCCTCACTTCTGGGAGAAGGTGTTGGTTGGCAGGATCATCCACAGAAACGGTACCGTCAATTACCTGTTGTGCCAATAAGATTCCTGTGAAGACCTTGGTGATCGAGCCGATCTCATAGATCGTATGCTCATTCACTTGTGGTCCTCCTTTAGCGGTTGTGCCAAAGTTGTAGTAGTGGGCCCCACTGGCATCAAGAACGCCCACGGCGATACTGGAGTTCAACCCACTTTGCACCCGTTTCTCAATAGTATCTACAACATTTAGAGGCAGGTTCTTAGCAGTATCGATACTCAAAATGACCAGAAGGCACAGAAGAAGTCTTATCATAAAGGAAAATACCATTATTATTAAAAATTATCAATTAAGATTAGACTTTAGGATATTAATGTCCAGGATTAATGATATAACTCCCCCATTTTACTGCACCTGGCCAATCACGGATTTCCAAATGCCCTATGAGAAGACCTAATTAACTTACTACTGGCCG
>JAJCYK010000425.1 GCA_029262935.1 Cytophagales bacterium
AGTAAAATAAAATAGTGATTTGGTTTCATGGTGCTTATGATGGGTAGAATAGGTAGTTAATAGGCATATGTGTTTTGAAAATGGGCTAAATATTTGCTTGAAAAATTATAAAAGAAAATAAATGACCCGATAATCGGATGAATGTAAGTAAAAATTCCTTAATATGTTCTCAAATTTTCTGATCAATTGATTGGCAGGAACTATTTGAATATCAGCTATGTGAATTTATTTATTATAAACATCGCACCAACCTACTTTAAATCATGTCTATAAAAATCATCGGCGCCGGGCTTCCTAGAACTGGTACGAATACACTAAAGCAATCTTTGGAAATGTTAGGGTATTCCAAGACGTATCATATGAAAGAATTAATAGTCCATCCAGAGGACTTGCACCATTGGCTTACCTTGGAAAATAACGAAACCCCCAACTGGGATGAACTTTATGAGGGCTTTCAGGCGACTGTAGACTTTCCGGCTTATCCTTGGTACAAAGAGCACATGGAACGGTATCCTGATGCAAAAGTAATTATGACCGTACGCCCTTTTGAAGGTTGGTATAAAAGTATAAAAAGCACCATCTGGACGGCAGGCCCACAAACGTTATTTCAGAAATTGGGTATGTTAGTTAAACTGGCTTTTAACCCGAGGTTGAGAAGTGTTATTAAGTGCGTGAAGTTGGCCAAAAGGATGATTTTTGCCAAACACTTGGAAGGAAGATTCGAAGACAAAGCTTTCGCAGAGAAAGTCTTTAACAAGCACATGGAAGATGTGAAAGCATATGTCCCCGCTGACAAGTTATTGGTATATGATGTGCGCGATGGTTGGGGTCCTTTGTGTGCGTTTCTAAATGTTCCAGAACCCACGGAGGAGCTCCCTCATTTAAATAAGAAAGAGAATTTTAAAACCATGCTTGCTGATCTGATGAAAGGAGAAATGGTATAATGATCTTATTGCAATTCCAATAGTGCTTCTTGCGAATTCTTTAGCATACGTGCTTTTTGTTGCCGGTTGAGCCGCTCTTGGTCGGAATCCATAAGTGTTATAACTTTATTATAATGATGAATTGCGGCTTCTTTCCTATCCTGCTGTTTTGAGTAATAGGCTAAATAATAGTGGACTTCCAAGGATTCTGGGTAGCTGTCGTGGGCAAGCGTATAAAGATGAAGTCGTGAGTCATAATCAGGATCTTTGTTCCACGACAACCAATCTCTAAAAGAAGGATAAAAAGATTCAGAAAGGGGCTGGGCATTTCCTTGCTTTTGGAGGCTTCGGTAGATGCTGTCTATTGCTTGAAACCCATGTTTTAGAAAAAGATCTTTCAATATATGCACCGTAGGGGGTGCAGCTAATGCTTGCAAGACAAAAGTAGAGTCTATGGTATTGTGGTGGGTGGTTAAGAATTCCTCATCAAATAGAGTTAAGTCATCTTGTTTGAGGTGGATATCTAAAAATCTTCGCACCAAGTTATTGGCCGTTTCATAGCCTTGTTGGGTGTTACCTTTTTGAACACCGATAATATCTGGAATCATGGTATCGAACATGCCAAAATTCAACATGGCAAACTCCGACATTTCTGGAAAATGAGCGTAATACCTGCTAGCATATTTTAAGTGGTACGTAAACTTGGGATCGATATCAGGGTAAGGTGCATAAATCACCAGTAGTGGAATTTGAATGTTTTCAGGCTCATAAAAAACGGATTCCTGCAAAAGTCTTTGCTCAAAGGCACTGGGAAATCCACCTTCTAAACTCACCAAGCTTTTTATTTTTTTATTCCTGGCCACTGCTGCTACGCAAACTGACGAGCTTATGGCATTACCAATTAGTGCCACTTGATTCATGTCTACATAAGAAAGTGTACTTATTTTGCTTAGGACAAATTCTAAATCGTCTACCGCGTTTTCCAAACCAATACCAGAAATTTCCATACCAGATGAGTACCTCCCTTTAGGAGCTAGCGCCACCACCACGTAACCATTGCTGGCCAAATACTCAGCCATGATGCTTTGAAACGCAGGACTACTACCATTTGGAAATACCACCACGGGGTATTGAATCGATTCAACTTTTGCATTTAAACGAGCCGTCACATCCAACTCCAAGAGAATTTTAAGCTCCGCGGTAGTAAAAGTGCCATTACCACCCAAGGCATTGGTTTGGTCAATAAAGAGCGCTCTAGCGAATACTTTTTGCGAATCCGTATCATTAAAGTTGGTTTGACGACCCAATAAGTCAACATAATGGTGGTATTTAAGTGGAGCGCCTGACCCAGCTATGGATGGATACCAAATGTTTACTTGATGTTGGCGGCCCAAACTAGCTTGGTGATCATTAAAAAGCTTACCGTCCCAGTTGGAGTAGGGGACCCCGGGTTTAGATTGGTCATAGATAAACAGTGTTTTAAAACCCACGGTATGTTCTCCTGGCGTCAAGTTGCCCATAATTGGGAATTGGTTGGGTGGTGCGGGGCTTGAGCAAGCCGCCAGCAGCAATATATAGGAGACCAAGATCAAAGCGGCGGGTCTCATTTGCGGTGGACTTTTTTGGTCAATGTTCATACGGATCCAATTAGGTAGAAGCCCAATTTACCATAGGGTTTATTCGAAAAGGTCTCATTGCCCGTATTGAGGTCTCAAGAGACGTTTACTGATGGTTAATTTTGAGATTTATATTGCTGGGGAGTGTTACCCGTGTATTGTTTAAACACCCGGTTAAAACTAGCCTTGGAGTTGAATCCTGCATCTAAGGCCAGGCTAATTATTTTTAAATGTTGGCAATTAGGGTCTTTCAAACGTGCTTTAACTTCATCTATCCGGTACTCGTTGACAAATTGATAAAAGTTCTTTCCCAATTCCTGATTTATGGCTTCTGAAACGGCTCTTTCGGAGACATTTGCCGCCTTGCTCAAATCAGATAAATTTAAATCTGAATTTCGATAGGCATGTTCCTGTGTCATCAATTGATTCAACTTAAGCAGAATACTCGTCGGTTTATGGTCCTTATGTTCCTTGGACAGGGCCCCGGATATCGTAATTGTTTGACCTTGTCGAAAACCACTGATACTTAACCAATACAAAATTGTTGCATATACCACCAGCGTGCCGGCCCGCAACCTATCCCATTGGTAAAGTTTATCTTTGCCCATAAGACCACTGCTTATAATTAAAAAAGCTAGAATGAGCATGAAAACACCCGCTACAACCAGCACCAACCGATTGATCCATTTAAGATCGATGTGATCTAAATTCGAAACACGATCCAGCAAGGATCTTTGGTAGGCCTTTACAAGTTGGTACGCCAGCCACATGTACAGTATTACAGAAACTATTGCTGCGGACTCTAATATTTCTGCCACGTGGTGAAATCCTGGATATGGATTGGAATCTCCCAAGGTACCGTGATAAATACTATGTAAATAGTTTAGTACAATAGGGAAAAAATGCCACCAGTGGGCTTTGACAAACTTAAAATTTGGAGTGGTCAGAGCACGTATGTAAAAATAAAATGCTGGCCCGATCCAGTATGATAAAGAAAAAGGCATCCAAACCAACCATCGAAAGGTATGCCAAACTATAGGGTCCAGCATGTATGGAGTAAAAGTAAAGCACATGCTGAGAATCATTAAAGAAAGAAAGCGGTTGGCTGGTTGGTTCTCTTTTTTAGTAAAAATTAAGAAACTGAATATTGCCCCATTTGCCATTGCGCAAATGGTGATCAATTGTATAAGCGATAATTCGAATTGTATCAATACTTAGGTTCAAGACTGTTATTTTCTTTTGGACCGCATAGCCTTTACTTTAGTAAGGGTTTGATCCCCCACCAATTGCTGGTATTGCTTTGTTTCCACCCCGAATATGGCAATTTTGCCCTCTGGGTTGCTGTGGACCCCCCATCCATACCTTTTGCTGAGAGGAGAAGCCCTGAAACAGGGTTGCCCTTTTGCAAAGAACTCTTGCCTTGCAGGTTCTTTGTCGTTGAGACTTACTTCTTTTCTGATAGCAAAAACCTCGAATAAAATATCGTCAGAAGTGTATTGGTAAGGGTGGTCGTATAATAGTTCGAATTGCAAATTCGCCACTGATTTTGATTCACCTTTTACTGGGGGCACTACCGCACGGGTAGTGGGAGAATCTTCAGCAATTTCTATAAACGTGTTGTAATAATTCGTTGAGTGCATAGCTGTGTTTAATTTATAGTCATTTGTAGTGTGCTTCTAAACGGTGATAACGACATTTCCAGCTTTTAGGCCCGCTTCTACATACTTGTGTGCCTCAACAATATCCGATAAGGGAAACCGTCGATCTATGACCGAGCGCAGCTTACCCTCCTCGATGAGTTCCTTTAATGTGTTTAAATCTTCCACGCTTTCTCCGGCTAAAGCAAAGAGCGCTTTCTTACTGGTTGTTCTTGAAGCCCAAAGGGCTTGCATCATATGAGTAAAGCTAGGATTTCCAATAAGATAATACCCTTGATCCGTAAGTGATTTTAGCCCTTCTGAAAAGGAACTTCGGCATACAATGTCAAAAATTACATCATATTTTTGGCCATTTTTCGTAAAATCTGCCTTTTGGTAGTCAATAACATGATCAGCACCAATTGTCTGTAGCATATCCAATTTCTTAGCGCTATCTATACATGTCACTTCGGCACCCATTGATTTTGCCAATTGTACACCGTAGGTGCCAATACTGCCACCGGCACCAACAATTAGTACCTTTTGACCAGGTACTATTTGCGCTTTTTTAAGAAAATGCAACGCATTTAGCCCGCCTGTAGGTA
>JAJCYK010000426.1 GCA_029262935.1 Cytophagales bacterium
TGGCTCCGCCAATGACTTGAGCACCCGAATGTCGGTTGCGATCCCCGTAAGATAAATGAGAAGAAGTATCATTCAATTGTTTCGCAAAAGTGGCGCCGCTAATTTTGGTATCCGACAACCACTTTGCTCCATTTTTCCACGCAACAACTACCCCACCGGATTTAATCCAGGCTTGTAACTTATCCTTACTTGCTTTGGTCATCGATTTATATTGGCCATTTGCAAATATCATGGTGCGGTATTTTGAAAGGTCTAAACTGGAAAATCGATTTTGGGAAATAAGGGTCATGGGGATATCAAAACGGTGGTCAAGTAAGTGCCACACTTCACCCACTTCATAACTACTGATATCCCCATCTGAAATCACTAAAATCTTGGGTTTTCTCAAAGCTTCCATGGTAGGACTACCCCATGATTTTTGATTGCCTCCAAAACCCGTTTTCAAAGCGGTAATATTAACGCCATCTTCCTGGGCAATTTTCTGCATTAAAGAAAGAATTTTCTCTGTCGATTGATTTTGTCGGGCTACGGGGACCAAAACAGATCCGGGCTTAAATTGCCCGGAGCCACTGATCATATCCTCTGTGGCCACATGTGCTCGTAAGCCGCTTTGCAAGATTCTATTCAAAGCCCTGGGTGCGTAGTAATGGTGCCAAGGCAATACATATCCATAATTGCTAGACCCTCCTACTATAGTGCCACTTGGCAATACGGTTTGTTCAACATTAGCTCCAAGCAGAGCATTCGTGTAATTTCTACGACCTATAGAGGCAAACTTAATATTAAAAGCCAAAGGTAAAGTCCAGGCAGAAACATCATAAAACAAACTATCTTGAAAGGAAGTCCTTTGCTCAAAAATCGCTTTTATTAATCGGTATTGCGGTTGATTTAGGGGTACAATAAAACTGTTATCAGCCGCAAAACTTTTCCCTGAGGCCCTAAGATCTCGAGCACTTTTATAAGTTTGAATCTTATGTGTTTGCAACACTTTCAAGAATTGATACACCCTTGTTTGATCATTATCACTAAATATGAAAGCTTTTTCCTCATCACCAGCTGCCTGCTGTACAGCACTACTAAAGAAACTTCTTTGATGGCTTAAAAGCTCCTCGCGCAGGTTCCAGGAAGCTTCTAACGTGGATAAAGTGGTCCGAAATTGGTTGCGGATGGCAAATGGAAATGATAACAAACCGTTTTCAGAATCTTGTACATGGCCCCGAGCGCTTGCCTGTTCAAATAAGATACCAACACCTCCGTTTACATCAGGATAGGTGGATCCTTTTCCATAATAGAAATCGTCATAACCCTCTCCTGTATAATAAAGTGACCCAATTTCATCCAATGCTTTCGCGTGATAGGCGGCAATGGATTGAGTAAGTTCAAAGGTCTTGTTCGGAGTTAATGGGTGGTTTCTGGAAGGTATTCCAGGCTGAAAGAAAAAGCTCCGATTCGTACCCATTTCGTGATGATCTGTAAGTACGTTGGGTTTCCATTGATGAAACTTAGCCAGCCTACCTTGAGATTCAGGATGTTGCACTGGCAACCAATCTCGATTTAGATCAAACCAATAATGATTGGTACGGCCTCTGGGCCAGGCCTCACGATGCTCCAAACTCTGTGTGTTCGGGTCAGGGTTTTTGCTTTTGTGGGAATTGACCCAACTGGCAAAGCGGTTCATTCCATCAGGATTTATACTGGGATCCAAAAGGATAATGGTATGGTCCAACAGGTCTTCAATTTGATCCCCCTGAGCGGCCGCTAAATGATAAGCAGCTAACAAAGAAGCATTCGTGCCACTGGCTTCGTTTCCATGCACGCTATAACCCATCCAGACCACAACAGGCATTTTACTTAAATCCAAAGAGCTGCTGGACGAAGGGTCCGAAATCTTAAGATGATCTTGTCTTAATGCTTCGATGTCACGTAAATTTTCCGGACTGGAAATGGTCAATAGCAATAATGGTCGACCTTCGTAAGTGTGGGCGTAAGTTTCTATGTTGACCCGATCTGAGGCTGCTGCTAGGGTTTTCATATACCATACGAGCTTATCGTGACTGGCATGCCATGCACCTACTTCATGACCAATAACGGACTCAGGCGTAGGGATGTTCTTATCATAGGCAACCCCTTCAGGAAGGTAGTAATTTAGGTCTTGGGCTTTTAGGGACCCTGACAAAAGAACACTTGCCAGAGTAAACAGTAAGTACAAACGCATATCAAATTTTGATTAGTAGCTAATTAACCTGAACCGAATGTAAAGAATAATTAACATATGCTTATTAAATCTTTGCCTATATTTATCCAATGAAAAGAAGATTACTATTCATTTTGAGTTTTGTTTTAAGCCATAGTTTACTGGCTCAAAACCCGCTCCTGAAGTCTGGACCCATGGTGGGCTATAGTACTATGAAGGAAGTCCTACTTTGGGTACAAACCACAGAATCCGCGCAAGTGGAAATTACCTATTGGTCCAAGGACACCCCCGAGGTTAAATTTCAAACTTTACCCCAACAGTCGGATGCTCACTTAGGATTTGTAGTGAAATTAATTGCCGATCAGGTTGAACCAGGTCACAAATACGGTTATGAGGTGATCATAAATGGTCAATCACAACAATTGAATTACCCTTTGGAATTTCAGTCGCAAACTTTATGGCATTACCGGGTAGACCCTCCGGCATTTACGTTTGCATTGGGAAGTTGCAATTATATTAACGAACCTCGCTTTGATCGACCAGGAGACCCTTATGGAGGAGGTTATGAAATATTCGAAAGCATCCGCAAAGAAAAACCTAGCTTCATGGTGTGGCTAGGTGACAATACCTATTTGCGTGAGACCGATTGGAACAGCCGTACTGGGATCATGCATCGCTATACACATACTCGTGCGGTACCCGAGGTCCAGCCTCTACTGGGCTCCGTACATCATTATGCTATATGGGACGATCATGATTTCGGCCCCAATGACTCCGATCGGGGATATTGGAATAAGAATATTACTTCTGAAATATTTGAACTCTTTTGGGGGAATCCCAACTACAATTTGACTGGGAAAGGTGGTATAACGGGCACTTTTGGTTGGGAAGACATTCAGTTCTTTCTTTTGGATGATCGATATTTTAGAGCACCAAATGCAGACAGCGATAGCACCAAGGCGCTTATAGGTAAGGCGCAAATGGATTGGTTAAAAGATGCCCTTACTCATAGTAGAGCGGCTTTCAAATTTATCTGCATAGGTGGGCAAGTAGTAAACCCCGGGAGGGTATTTGAGAATTACGCGACTTACCCAGTGGAGCGTAGAAGATTATTAGAAGTGATACAGGAGTCAGGAGCATGGGGCGTACTTTTCTTGACTGGCGATCGACATCATACGGAACTTTCAAGACTCGATATTGATGGATTTTATCCATTACACGATTTTACTGTGTCTCCTCTAACCTCTGGATCCCATACTCCAGAGCCTGATGAAAACCCCCTTATGATAGCAGGTACATTAGTTACTGAGAGAAACTACGGTTTGGCAAAAGTTTCAGGACCTCGTACCGATCGCAGTTTGACTTTGGAAATTCATGATCTAAGTGGAAAGCTGATATGGGAGAAAACCATAAAAAGCAGAGATTTACGGCCCCCAAAAAAGTAAAAACATCACCCGCTGGACGTGTTAATTTAATATTAATCACTGAAAACAAACATCAAAGAAACTTAATATTAATTGGTTGTTTCGTCCCGTACATCCAATTAAATTTGGTGACAAAACAAAGGGGGAAGAATCTAACTATTGTTAACTAATTGTTAACAAATTCAGCAACCTTTTGTATTTTGCTATAACAACACGACAACTATTAACAAAACTCTTGAATTACTTTAAGTTAGATAACTTAAAGCGTCAATTAATCCGATTACTATGAAACAAAATCTACTAATTCTTGGCACTTTGCTGGCGATTTTCTGCATGTTCAATGCGCAAATGACGTTAGGCCAAGGTGTTACAACCTCATCCATGAATGGTACCATTCTGGATGATGCTGGGGAACCAGTTCCCGGTGCGACAGTCATTGCCATACACGGCCCCACTGGGTCTCAATTTGGCAATGTTACCAACACGCTAGGTATCTTTACCATTCGCAACATGAATGTTGGAGGACCGTACAAAATTTCAGTATCGTTCGTTGGCTTTGAATCTCAAGAGAGGGACAATGTTTACCTTTCCTTGGGACAAACCTCTCGCCAAAATTTTACCGTCTCGGAATCAACTACGGAGCTAGCGGAACTCGTAATTACTGCGGGGTCCGGGGTATTTGATGGCAACAAAAATGGCGCTGGCACGGTAGTGAATGAACAAAAGATTGGTGAAATGCCTACAGTAGCCCGGGCTATTGGTGATTTTGCCAGATTAACTCCACAAGCCAACGTGCAAGAAGGAAACGATGGCTTTTCTATATCCATAGGTGGAATGAACAATCGATTCAATACCATATTCATTGATGGTGCAGTGAATAACGATGTATTCGGGCTTGCCGGTAGTGGTACCAATGGTGGACAAACAGGTGTAACTCCAATAAGCATAGATGCCATCGAACAATTTCAAATCTCTGTGGCCCCGTTTGATGTACGGCAAAGTGGATTTGCGGGAGGTGCTATCAATGCTGTAACCCGCAGTGGAAGTAACGAAGTGGAAGGATCTGCCTACTATTTCTGGAGAAACCAAAGCTTAGCTGGTAAAACGCCCACAGACAATCCTCTGGTGGACCAGGTGAAACTACCTGATTTTACTGCCAAAACTTATGGTGTACGACTAGGTGGCCCCATCGTAAAAAATAAATTGTTCTTTTTCGTGAGTGGGGAGATCCAACGAGATGAGACCCCTCAACCTTATGATTTTGCAGACTACCGTGGCGACGCAACCCAAGCGGATTTAGCAGCTTTAGTAAGCAAGTTGAATGGATTCGGTTATGATCCCGGCGTCTTTGATAATAACACGGCCTTTTTGGATAGTGATAAATTGTTAGTTCGCTTAGATTGGAATATCAATCAAAATCATAAGCTTAGCATCCGCCATTCCTATACCAACGTGGAAAATTTGGAAGCAGGAAGATCTACTGACAATACCATCCGGTTTTTGAATAGTTCGGAATTCTTTCCCAGTACCACTAATACCACATCCGTTGAACTGAAAAGTACCATAGGCAATGACAAAGCCAATCAATTGATTCTAGGTCTTACCCGGGTACGAGATGATCGAGACCCCTTCGGAATGGATTTTCCTTTCGTCGACATAGAGGATGGTGATGGTACCATATTATTTGGTAGTGAAGAATTTTCAACGGCTAATGCACTTGATCAAAACATTTTCACAATCACGAACAATTTCGAGATTTTCAAAGGAAAACACACCATAACTTTAGGGACTCACAATGAGTTCTATGATGTGTATAACTTATTCATAGCATTCAATTTTGGATCCTATGAATACCGCAGAACTAACCCCATTGGAGCATCCAATTTAGAGGACTTTTTAAATGATGAAAATTCCAGCTTTTTCATTAGAAATTTCTCGTTGCAAGATGATATAGTAGGTGATGGCTCTGTGGCTGCCGCGGACTTTAACAGCATGCAGTTAGGATTCTATGTGCAAGACGAAATCCAAGTAAGTGACAAACTAAAACTTACTGCAGGAATACGCGTGGATATCCCAATATTTGATGACACCCCAGTAAATGATGAATTTAACAATACTACCATTCCAGCAATTGAGTCGTTTGGTTATGACCTGATGGGTGCACGTACCGGACAATTTATTAAAACCCAGTTTATGGTGGCTCCCCGGGTTGGTTTTAACTACGATGTACGCGGAGATCAAA
>JAJCYK010000427.1 GCA_029262935.1 Cytophagales bacterium
ATTCCAATCCGTTATTGGATCTTAGATGTATGTCCCTGAGTGGCTGAAGGAAGAGTTTAAACTCGTTGGTAGTTAATGGTTTTAAGTGCTCACTGATAAAGTCTGAAAACTTCGATTCCATAGAAAGGTGACTGTCCGAATCCCTTACTTTGATATACAAATATTGAGAATCCCAGCCTATATTAGTAAACATCTCCGGTGGCGCAATTTGACTGGCTGTTTGCCCGGATATCAAAAAATCGAAATGAAAATGTGAATTGGAAGGCATGTCCTGCATGACTCCTGAAACCATTAACTGATATTCCCCATCATTGACTTTGAAAACTTTACCCAGGGGGTCCTCTTGCCCAAAATACTTGTTGGCAATGGATTCGGAAATCACTACTTTATTGGAACCAGTTAATGCTTCTCCCCTATTCCCTTGAACTAATGGAAATGAAAATACCTTGAAAAAAGTACTATCAACGGTTGCCAGCCTGGTCTCCATTATCCGTTTGCCTTGATATTCGACTATTTCCTCCCGGTCTCTGATTCTAACCAGATATTCAACTTCTGCAAAACGCTCCTTGAGCAACTCACCGGTTCTCCAGGAATTAGATGAATAGGGCTCCCACTTGCCAGCCCTCATATAGGCTGAAGCTACCCTATAAATAAGTTCTTCCTCTTCATGAAAATCATCATAGCTAAGCTCATCTTTAATAAATAGAATGATCAACAAGAAACAGGTAAACCCTAAAGTCAGTCCTGAAACGTTAATCAGGCTAAATGATTTCTCTTTCCTAAATATCCTGAATGCAACTTTTACATAATTCTTAAACATTTCAAATGCATTTGAAATACCACTTGATTCCTTGAGATATGAATGATGAAGCTTTAACAGTGATATTTACCCTGCAAACAATCAATAAGTATGCCATGCCCTAAGTAGGTCCACAAAACAAAGTAACGTGCGTAGGTTGTTCGCTGACGCACGATTATGTACGGGATCGTGCATTCCTTTCAGCAAAAAGTAAGGAGGTTTTAGCCAGCATATGTTCAAACATGAGTCAGCTTTGTGTCCCAAAAGAGTAAGCATCGGACTCATGTTAAGTTCGATGAATGAAAAAGTTAATCCAAGTGCAGGTTTGGGTGAAGGTCTGCTTTCGGCCATAAGCGGACATACAGATTAACCGTCAGTTTCCTGGTATAAGTGAAATAAGATTCCTTCCAGCTTTAAATTAACTCTATCAATAAAGTAAGCATATTTACCGGTTCTGTTCCAATCGAATAGATAATCTGCTCTAAATTTGAATAGTAATAATTTACATAAGAAAGTTGGTTTATCGATTAAGGTCAATTCTCTAATTTCATTTACTCGGAAAAGTATTTCATTGGTCTCACAAGTATTTTCGTTAATAGAATCGAGCGTATCGATCAGAGCTTTTTTATAGTTTTGAAAACTATTTTCAAAATCCTTTTGAGATAAGATTTTCTTACCGAGGGCTATGCAACCTTGTACAATATGTTTAAGCTCGCTATGATTCATAGGATTTTTAGAGGATGTTGTTTAAACTAAACAAATTACCACTTTCGGCCAATAGCAGACGTTGGAGATCGTCCACACTCCCCATTTAGTCGAGCGACCAATGGTAAACGTGTTAAGGAAACTCACCCTATTCAAGTTAATTTAACCTTGATTTTATTAATGTATTCCCTAATTAGACTCTTGGGTTCCGGACTAGGTTGTAAAAACTAAACATTATCCTTAGATTCTGCTATGCATTATCATGAGGTATTCCCAGATGGCACCGAGTTTGGGGTTTATCACAACTTAGAAGGAAGTCGAACTTTAACAGAAAGTGAGTTCTGGGCATACCATGAAGAGATCGCGAAGAGGGAGCATCCCACGACACGTGGTCATCGACTACCAAAATTAAACCATCCACACGAATCCTTCGAAGCAGCTCGTTCGCGTACAGCCCTCATTTCGACATATCGAGTTCATGAAGCCAAATATTACCAGGGTGGACGGAGCTTCCCAGAAATGTGGAAACCTTTTCCTAAGAAGATAGAGATCTCACAGAGATACAGTCCCCCAGGAACAATAGGATACTACTTTGGGTTAAACGTTAATGCGGCTTTGGACGAAGCGCGATTCGGTTATGGTCCTGATGTCGAGGGTGACACCACAAAACTCGTCCTGGTCCATCGGACCTACTATGAGGACATATTGTATCTTGCGCCTGTATTGTGGCAGGTGTGGGGGCACCTGAATTTGCCGGAAATGCCACTTTGGCAAATGTACTTAAGCATTATGGACCCTGACACATCAAACAATTACGCCAATGAGATTGGATTGTGGGCGCGAGAATATGGCTACAAAGGTATAATGTATCCTTCTGCCCGGTATGCGGATTGGGATAAGTCATTACCTATTGCATCTTTGTTTCCAATCTTGAACTTTACCCCGATTGGGTCCTATTTGTGTGAACATTCTTTTGGTCCACAAATGGTCCTGCAACTCTTGGCAAAAGGAATCTCCGAGACCATGATAGATTCACCACCCAAGCTAGTAACTAGTGAACCTAATCTGGTGATCTTTGATGAAAAAATGGTTGCAGGTTTAGATCGGCCCGTTTTTTATACGACTTACTTTATGCATGAAGCTCGGAAAGTCGATGAACTGGACGAACGAGCAGGTACGAATGAGCAGATTACCTTTGGCCTTGATAAGAAAGAAATCGTGCTGGCCTTGGAAACACCGGACGATACCTGGCTGATAAGGGTGCCAAGAAAATGATTGAGGCTGCCGTTGGAGAAAGTGGCGCAAATCGGAATTTACTTTTCTTGACGAATGGCCCCTTTAGGTTTCAAGCAGCTCTTTTGGTATAAACATTCATTATAGGTGTTGTTGGTTTTCATCGTTACAACTTGGACAGTTAAATCGTCCTCTAATTTTATCTTCTGGCGAAAGAGTTAGTCGTTCTCCGCAGTGTTGACAGGTTACCAACTCTCCACCGACAACTATTGTTCCAGCAACTATGTCACCGACACGTTGATGCATTTCTGAATTTTTAACGGTTAAATATCCGACAAGCCCAAAAAACACGAACAAATCAATAGGATCGAAAGCTCTTCGTTTTAAAGATTGAAAAAATCCTACTGAGTTACCAGTTTTATCTATCACCTTGATTCCTGCCATTCGATGACCTAAAGTCTGCCCTCCTATTGATTCCACAACTGGGAAGTAGAGAAACCACGATGCAAAGAGAGGAAGTGTCTTCATTCCACTGACGGTATATCCACCTTCTTCATTCGGTAAGCCAAAGGAGTAAACATAAATAATCCAAAATGTTAAGTAAATTCCATAATCAATAATTGTGGCTACTATGCGATTCTTAATATTTGGCTCTGTTCGTATGTTGCGCATAGAAGGTAATAAAAAACTAACTTGCTTATAATAGACACAATTTAGACATAACCCCTTAATCGGAAACAGAACGCACTAAATTGAAATGGTAAAGCTTAGCTTTTTTCTCCCTTTTCGTAAACGATCTTTCGCTTAAGCTGACCGTCTTTGTGGTACCATAGGTGAGGCCCATGTTCTCTATACCTACCGTTCAAACCGTCCTGATAATAGAATCCTTCGAATTTGATTTGGCCTTTTTTATAAAACTTTTTTTTATACCAACTCTTGTAGGGCAAAAGTGAATCCGCTGCTGTCACCTGTGGTATCTTATTGTTTTTATCATAATCGTAGTCAAATACTACACTAGGTGTTCCGTTCTTGTGAAAATAGGTATTTTCCAATCTCTTACCATCCAAATTGGTGACAGCGTACAATTTGGGCTGTCCATTGCGGAAAAACCATTCTTGAATTTCTGGGTTAAAATAAAAGAGCAGGCCTGGCTTTTCCAGGTAAAGATTGATCTGTTGCTTTTTAACCTGCCCATTTGAATACATCTTTTTGATATATCTTTTTTGGTGTACATATTCTATTGAGTCAAGTTCTCTAAGCAGGCTATAGTAATAATCTTCATTAGTTTGTCCTATGGTCTCTGTTGTAAGCAAGAAAGTTAAAAAAATCAATAGGAAAGCAGCTTTCATCATCATTGAGTCTAACTTATTTATATACGGACATTCGTTCCGTATAGCGCTCGTAAATTGGAAATAAAGTAACACAAATGGAAATTTATTGAATGTCCGACTTGGGTCGGAAGCAGACATTAGCAAATTTAAGGGACAACAATAGTTAATTAAAAGATTACCATATTTTCATAATTACTTTTGTTAGGAGTTCTGTATAACCAGTTACACATCCTTGAAATCAGAATTGGAAATATTGATAGATGAATACCTAAAAGAAAGAGCAATGCAATTGTGCTTGAGACTTAGACGTTCTAATTAGTTCATAGTAAAGTAGATGTCTATTTTTAATTTGATTTTTTTCGTTTAATTTTCTACTACCTATCATAGTGCAGTTATGAAGTTCATCAAATGTATTTTTGTTTTTCTTTTAGTATGCAAATTTCAGGTGGCATCGATGCATTACCAAAGCAACACTACAAAAGAGGGTAATCAGGATAGTACAGGGGTTGTAGAATCGCTTAAAAATGGAGTTTTACAATATAAACAAGGTAAATTTCATCATGTTAGGCTACTTTGTGATACACTCAAAACAGCCTCGGAAAAGATTTCATTTACAAAAGGGGTAGCTGAAGCATTATTTTTGCAAGCTAGATGTACGAACAGACTGGGTAACAAGGAAGAGGCGATTGCTAAATACAAAAAGGCCTTAGCCCATTTCCGTAGTTTAAAGCAAAACAGTAGAATTAGTGCCTGCTACAGTAATCTTGCATCAATTTTTACCAACTTAGGAAGGTTCCAGAAATCAATAGAATTGAGTGACAGCGGACTTGTTTTTATCAATTCTACTGACTTTAAATCACGATTTATCTTATTAAACAATCTAGCAATTACACATCGTAGGCTTGGTAATTTCAAAGAAGCAATTGATAGATTTTATATGGCTTTAGATCTTTTGAGTCAAATGGATAACGACAGTCTTATAAGAAATTCAAAAGCACAAATCTATGTAAATCTTGGAAACGTTTATGCTGATCAAAAACTACTAGAAAAATCGAATTCACTGTTAGAGCTTGCAGCAGTTCTTCTTGGGAAACAAGATAATAAATTATCACTTGCTGGTGTTTATAACAATTTAGGTTTTAACTATCATAAACTTAATAAACTCCATGAGGCTTTAAAGTATTTTAATAAAGCACTAGAAATTTACAATGAGCTTAAGGACAATGAGGGGATTGCACTT
>JAJCYK010000428.1 GCA_029262935.1 Cytophagales bacterium
TCCCCAACCCCTTGGAATTCTTAACTTTGGGCCTAAGTAAATGGAATTGACAAGCATTTTTAAGATGATTTATTTTTGTTTTCCCTGTCTGATCTATTGTTTAGCTATTAAGTCTTTGATCAGCAACGTCATGCGAGGTTCTGCCACTTTTGCTGCGGCGATTACTTGTTCAATACTAATCTTCTTAATCTTTCCTGGCACCCCCAAATCCGTGATCACTGAAATTGCGAAACAAGGTAAATCCATATGGCGGGCCACCAAATTCTCAGGCACCGTTGACATGCCTACGGCATCGGCCCCTAGCACTCTTAAATATTTGTATTCAGCTACCGTTTCTAAGCAAGGGCCTGGTACGGAAACATAAACACCTTGATGGCAAGGTATTTTGGATTCTCGGGCCAGTTCCATAGCCTGACCAACCATAATCGGATCATAGGCTTCACTCATGTCTGGGAATCGAGGACCAAGTTCATCCAGGTTAGCCCCTCGCAATGGGTTTTCGGGTTGCAAGTTAATATGATCATTAATTACCATAAGGTCGCTTAAACCATAGGCCGGGTTTAAGCTGCCGGCGGCATTTGATATGAATAATTTTTCTATTCCCAATACCTTCATTACACGTACCGGGAAGGTCACCTCTTTCATATCGTAACCTTCGTAATAGTGGAATCTTCCTTGCATCACCACCACGTCAGCAGCTCCTAAGGTACCAAAGATGAGGCGTCCGGAATGACTTTCTACCGTAGACACGGGAAAGTGCGGAATGTCTTGGTAATCGATTGTATGTTTTATGTCAACCTCATTTACCAGAGCTCCCAGTCCAGTACCCAAAATAATTCCAAACCGGGGCGTGGTTGCAAATTGACTTTGTATAAAGGAAACGGCTTCACTGATACGTTTCATGCATGCTGTTTTTAAGTTAGATTCGCTCTAAATATAGAACATTAGGCAGTAAATTAATCATTACACCACACATAATAATCCGCAAATGGTTCCCACCTGGAAAAGCAATAAAATTCTTTTAAACGGGTCTATAAAATGATGGCAATTCTAAGTAACTTTAATTAATACATACAGTATTATACCTGATTCAAAGTTATGCTTCGGACATGTACTCTGCTATTCATTTTATGCCTTTTTGGCGCCTGCCAAACGGTTAAACCCTATGAAAGAGTATATCTTAATGACGAAGATATGTTGCTGGAACAAAAGCCCTCCGCGTTCAATGAAATTAACGCCGCAAATTATCGAGAGGGAGCAGCTGGTGCTATTGGTGGGAAATCAGGTGGAGGATGCGGCTGCAATTAATTACCACACTATACCTAATAGCCGGTTATTGCCAAGCGCAAGAACTGGATAGTTCCGGGGTGAAAATTCAAGAAGATATCGAGGTCAATTTCCTTATGAGCTACTACGATCAAGATGGTAATCACAGTGCCGTAACAGGAGGAGTAGGAACGGAATCCTTGCAAGATTACGCTGGAGCGTTGGTAGTTAATGTGCCTCTAGATAGTACCAAATCATTAATGATAAGAGGGGGAATTACCTACTACACCTCTGCTTCCAACGATAGGATTGATTTTCGAGTTTCTTCCGCTTCCAAAAAAGAATATCGGGGCGATCTGGATATCAGTTTGACCAAGCTTAACAAATCCCGTGATCTAACCAGCAAGCTTAGTTTCGGGTCCTCCATTGACGTTGACTACTTTTCAACATCTGTTGGTTACGGCCTAACCAAACTATGGCCCACAAAAGGACGTCAAATAGCTGTTGAGGGGAAATTTTACTACGATTCTTGGGTTTGGTTGGTATTTCCTCAAGAGCTACGAGGAACAGAAAGAGCGGTGGTACCTAGTCGAAAACGTTTGACCTATAACCTGGCCGTTTCTTACTTCTGGACTATAAACAAAAGACTTCAGGCAGCGGTTATCATAGACCCTACTTATCAGCACGGGTTGCTATCTACTCCATTCCATAGAGTATTTTATGCCGACACCGCAGGCACTTTCCTGGAAACGTTACCCTTGGACCGTTTTAAACTACCGTTAGCCTTCCGGTTGCACTACTTTGCAGGGGACCTACTTGCCATTAGATTTTACTATCGGTACTACTGGGATACATTTGGTATTCAAGCTCATACCTTTAATTTAGAATTACCTATTAAGTTCAGTCCTATGTTTACGGCTTTTCCGTACTATCGTTTTCATAATCAAGGGGCCGCAGATCACTTCCAACCCTTTAAGCAACATCAAATTGGCGCCAGATACGCCACTTCGGATTTTGATTTATCTGAACTTCACAGTCATCGGTTCGGTTTGGGAATTCGAGTGTCACCCCTGTCCAATTTATTGGAAGTAAAATGGAGTAAAAGAAAATACTTGGATTTCAAAGCTTTCGAGTTACGCTTTTCTAGTTACTCCCGGGAAGACGGTCTTGATGCCATCACCATCAGCGCCAATACCTCTTTTGTTATCCATTAAAGAAATCATTTAAAGGCTTTTAATTAACCGCTTGTAGCGGTTATATTTGATTTTTCAAAAAAGGCCCTATGATTACCATAATTTGTACCACCAACAGACGCCCATCCAATTCCAGATTGGTGTCTGAGTTTTATCAAACGCTCTTGACAACGGCTGGAGAGGAAAGCACCATTATGGACATGGCAGACCTTCCTTCGGATTTTACCAGCACCGCTTTGTATGAAAAGGCTGGCAGCAACCAAGCATTTAATTCGTTAATGGAACAAATTCAAAATTGCGAAAAATTCGTATTTGTAGTTCCTGAATATAACGGGTCATTCCCAGGGGTACTAAAAGCATTTATTGATGGACTAAAATACCCCGCCAGTTTTAAAGATAAGAAATGCGCCTTAGTAGGGATTTCATCGGGCACTCAGGGAGGTGCTTTGGCGCTAAGCCATTTGACAGATATCTTTAACTATTTAGGAATGAACGTTTTGGCACTGAAAGTGCGCATGCCTCGAATTGAAGCAAGCCTTATAGAAGGAAAAATAACTGATAAGTTTTCGCTGGAATTGCTGGATATGCAAGTGGATCAATTCTTAAAATTTTGAAAATGAAAAAGCCCCCTGATGGAGGCCTTTTCCCACTAAACATCAAAAAACCACTTAACTATCAACTATAAAAAATTCCTATTGGGCTTAGTCCACATTATCATGCAAAAACTTATTGTTACCCAATATTTGATTCTCATCATTTAGGTGATATTTAGAGATATTCTTCTCTGAACTGTGAGGAACATCTTGTAATCTCACCTCTTTCCTTAAATAGGCAGGTACATCCAATTTCTCTTTAAAATTATCGGTCGTTACCGGGCTGCTCATACCCTTCAGGCGATCGATGCGGTCTTGAGCCTGTTTCTGCAACATTTGGCGCTTATTCTCCACAGCGTCGGCCTCTTTTCGAGGAACAAAGGAACTATTAAAGGTTGGTTCTGGAGTTACCGATGAAGTATCTTCAACTTCCATATCCAATTCCCATTCAATGGTGTGCTGCTCCGTTTCTTCTTCAGGCTCCTCTGTATTCTCAGGCTCTGCAGGTTTGGAAAATCCCTCAAAGGAATAGCCCTTCTCGGACACCGGTTGAGATCCACTATCCAAAACTTCGGGGGATTCACCGGGTGCATCAAAAAGCTTAATTTGCTTGTTTGATTCCAGGTCAAATACCTTTTTATGAGATTCAGAACTATAGCTAGTCGTATTTTCAAAACCGGTAGCTATTAACGTTACCCGAATGCTTTCTCCCAATTCCGGATCCACACCGTGACCAAAAATAACTTCGGCATCGGTGCCTGCAATTTCTTGAATGTATTCCGTGATATCCGTAAGTTCATCCATTTGCAATTCTGCCTCATCTCCACTTATAATGGACAACAATATTTTTTGAGCACCATGAATGTTTTCATTGTTTAATAAGGGCGAAGATATCGCTGCTTCCGCAGCACGACGTGCACGATTTTCACCTTCGGTAGTAGAAGAACCCATAACGGCTGCTCCGGAGTCTTTCATTACCGTTTTCACATCCTCAAAGTCCACGTTGACGTATCCAGGTACGGTAATAATCTCTGCAATTCCTTTACTGGCTGTAGTCAATACGTTGTCGGCCTTGGCAAAGGCTTCACTAATTGCCAGGTTGCCATGGATTTCTCTTAACTTGTCATTAAGAATCACTAATACCGTATCGCAATTCTCCTTCATTTCTTTGATACCCAACTCCGCTTGGGTCATTTTTTTATTCCCTTCAAAGCCAAACGGAACCGTTACGATGCCCACGGTAAGAATATCCAATTCTTTTGCCACCCGGGCAATCACTGGTGCGGCTCCGGTACCGGTACCGCCACCCATTCCAGCAGTAATAAAGACCATGCGGGTATCTTCATTCAGCAGGTCTCTGATTTCCTCTTTATTCTCCAATGCGGCATTCTTGCCAACCTCTGGATTTGCGCCGGCTCCTAATCCAGCAGTAAGGTGCACACCTATTTGAAGACGGTTGGGAATGGGGCTGTTGTTTAAAGCTTGTGAATCCGTGTTACAAACGATAAACTCTACATCCTTTATGCCTTGATTAAACATGTGGTTCACAGCGTTGCTGCCTCCTCCACCCACACCGATCACTTTAATGATCGATTTGTGGTGCTTTGGAAATTCAAATTTATATGTGTTTAGTGTCATGATAAAAAATATTTAGTAGCGATAATGTTTTTTGTAATTAGTAGTCTTTGTCGTCAAAATCATCAATTAATAGGTCCTTTGTTTTATCCAAAATTCGCCTGAAAAAGTCTGCTCCCTGGCCTTCTCGTACAGGAGTGTGACCTACCCCTACTTGTTGGTAGCGATTTTCTCTCTCATCAAGTGCTCGGAATCCGGATAACACCAAGCCAATACTGGTGGCAAACATGGGGCTTTTTACTACCTCAACTTTGCTTTTCCCAAGATGCTCATTGGGGTAACCTATGCGGGCATCCATACCTGTCATGTACTCGAACAATTGTTTCACATTGTGCAACTGAGATCCACCACCCGTAATGACTAGCCCCCCAGCCAATTTATTCTCATATCCCGAAGTAATAATTTCGGTATGAACCAACTCTATTATCTCTTCCATTCGAGCCTCAATGATATGAGCCAAATTCTTAATAGAAATCTCTTTGGGAGGTCTATTTCTTAGACCCGGGATACTAACAATCTCGTTTGGATTAGCTTCTTCTGCAATGGCCTTGCCAAACTTAACCTTAAGCTGTTCCGCCTGATGTTGCATTACAGAACATCCTTGTTTGATATCCGTTGTTAAAATGTTACCACCAAAGGGAACTACTGCCGTATGCCTAATGATGTTGTCATAAAACAGCGCAATGTCCGTGGTGCCACCACCAATGTCTACTAAGCATACTCCTGCTTCTTTTTCCTCATCACTTAGTACCGCCAAGCTTGAAGCCAAAGGCTCTAGTATTAAATTGTCTATTTCCAGCCCAGCTCTCCTTACACATTTGTTTACATTGTTAATAGCATTTGTTTGCGCAGTGATGACATGAAAGTCAGCCTCTAGTTTCACACCCGACATACCTACCGGATCTTTAATGCCCTCTTCATAGTCTACCACATAATCCTGCGGCATCACGTGAATGATCTCACTTCCTGGAGGAATTACGATACGATACATATCATTCGTTAATCTATTGACATCTTCAATAGTAATTTCCTCTTCGTTTGATTTTCGGGTAATGCTCCCATGATGAATGGAGCTTTTTATGTGTTGCCCCGCGATACCCACGTTCACAACACGGATGTTGGTACCGGCTTGTTCCTCCGCTTCACGAACAGCTTTGGTAATGGCATGGACTGTTTTATCTATGTTGGTGACAATACCTCGAATGACACCATCTGAAACAGCTTTACCCATACCCAACACCTCCAACTTGCCGTACTCATTTTTGCGACCTACTATAGCACAAATTTTAGTGGTCCCAATATCTAAGCCAACAACAATTTTGTCTTTTTGCATGGTCTTGGTATTAAATTGTTAATAGTTATAGTTTGGTTTTTGATAAAAAAATTCACTCACAAATTATTTGATCCCGGTATTGCACGTTCACCCGGGCATATGCATTCCAACCTTCTTTGGGAAGGATCTTTTTGTAAAACAATTCCAATCTTTGAAACTTGCTCTCTATATCTTCGGCATTGCCGAATTCAATGTACTGTCTTCCTACTTGTGGGTAGATAGTAATATTCCCATCTTGATTAATGTCAAGCTGAGCGATTTGAGCTTTCCAAAAATCATTTTGGTTGATAAATTGTAAAAGTTTAAGGATGGCCACAGACGCAAAAGGGACTTTAGCTCCATCCTCTATCATATGATCCACATAGGACCCAGACACTAAGGGGACCCTTGCGCTAAATTTTTCTGATGTAGGGAGTATATCTCCTTGCTCCGTGATGTAAGCATCGGGGCTATTCTTCCTTAATATGCGTGCCAATGGCGTGCTTTGCTTTACGCGAATTACTAACTTCCCCTTCAGGTTTTTGTAGACTTGGGCTTGTGCGATAAACTTGTGGTTGATCAGACGCAGCTCCATATCATTTAAGGCACTCTCAGGGACATTCTGACCCATTAG